>CAYLSR010000040.1:0-254 GCA_964385855.1 uncultured Mogibacterium sp. | reverse complement strand
AAGATCATGTACATCTGTTATGACAACGAGGCGTACATGAACACGGGCATTCAGGGCAGCAGTTCGACCCCGCTGTATGCGAGCACAACGACAACACCAGGCGGGAAAAAAGTGATGAGGAAGAGCCTTTCGCAAATCGCGATTGCTCATAACATCCCGTATGTTGCAACTGCATCGACTCACAACATCCCGGATCTACAAAAGAAAGTTCGTAAAGCTAGGGTTGCGGATGGACCTTCTTTGATCCACGTATT
>CAYLSR010000039.1:0-9548 GCA_964385855.1 uncultured Mogibacterium sp. | reverse complement strand
AGATCATTGCCGACGCGCAGGCGAAGGCCGACAAGATGATCGCCGACGCCGAGCATTACGCCAAGGAAGCCATGGCCGACGCCGACGCTTATTCCCAGCGCACGATCGGCGGGCTGCATGCGATCCGCGAATTGATTGCCCGCGGGTGCAGCGGTCTGCTGATCAAAAACGTCTTCCATCTGAAGCTGAACGCCTCTGCCATCCAATATGCAAATGCAAAGAATTTCCCGATCTTCCTTACCGACTCGCAGGATCTCATGTTTGAGGACCTGATCGTCGATGTGACAGCGGGCATCCTCAGAGCCGGTTCGGCAGATCAGACCCGTAAGCAGATCGACCGGATCCTTCGGAAGGACTGCACCTTTGATGAGTGCTTACAGGAAGCCCTCCGTCTCAATCCTTCCTTTCAGAACCAGCACTGCGTATACTATGTTCCCGGCCCTGTCACGGACACGGCTGCCATGCTCGAATGCTTCAGCCGATATCAGGACAGCAAACTGGACCGGCCGGAGAATCTCCTGGCGGTCTACGGCAGCGGGCTTCTGCTGATCTATTCCTGGGAGCATCATCCTGCGGAAACCACAGAAAAGATCCTTCCTCTGCTCCGCCGGATTGCAGGAGAGGATCCTGACGGTACGATCGGTATCAGCGATCAGCACTTCCATTTGGGCGAGCTTCGTCAGGCACTGACCGAAGCTTTTCTGTCTTCCTCTGTCTGTGATGCAGGGCTGTTGCCGGGCAGGGCATCTATCAGCGGCGACATACATGCCTTTGAATACCGGGATCTCGGTGTTCTTCAGATTCTGCTTCCCTACTACCGTGAACCTGTGCTGCAAAAATACCGGGAACGGATCATACGGCCGCTGGAGGAATTCGATATCGAAAACGGAGGAAAACTGACAGAAACGCTCGTGGAATATATCCGGTGCGGATGTCACTATACCACCTGTGCCGCGAATCTGGGGCAACACGAAAATACCATCCGCTACCGGCTCGGCAAAATCACGGAGCTGACCGGATTGGACTGCCGGAACGTCTGGGATCTGGAACAGCTGCATCTGGCATGGCTCATAAGCGCCTGCAGCGACCGCCTTTTCTCCGTATCCCCTTGATATCCGGATGCAATTGATCGGAGATTTTTGAAGAGTAACTGAAGCATTGAAGGAAGTGCCGGCATGAGAAAAGACGCTATTTTAGCGAGGAACTATTCGGACGAAGCTTCCCGGGCATTGCTGCAGGAAGCCGGATCGAACTATCTGACAGCACCGGCAGGACGAAGATCAGATAAGGCATTTCCTACAGCTTCACCAGCCTGCCGCCCTTGAATACAGCCGCAACCGCGGCGATCCGCTCGATGTCCTGATCCGGATTTCCGTCGATCGCGACAAGATCCGCGATCTTGCCCGGCGCGATGGTCCCGACCTGATCATCGATATACAGGATCTCCGCGTTGTTCTTCGTTATCTGGATCAGGGTGTCCAGCGGCGAGAATCCAAGCTTGTGCACACGGCAGCGGAATTCATAGAGCCCGTTGCCGTGACTTCCCGCATAGACCCCGGCGTCGGTTCCCCAGCCCATCTTGACGCCGGCCTCATACGCGGCGATCGTGCCCTCCGCCATGAGCTTGACGACTTTGCGCGATTTCGCGCTCATGAATTCCGGAACCAGTCCCGGAATCTCCGCGAACGCGTACGCGGAGGAGACCGTCGGGATCATGTAGGTCTTGTCCTGCGCCAGATACATGCGAATGCACTCTTCATCCATAACGCTGGAGTGCTCCACGGTCCGCACGCCGCACCGGATGCACATCTTGATCCCCTCTTTCCCGTGGCAGTGCACCGCGACCGGACGGTTCACGAAAGCGGCTGTCTTACAGGCTTCCAGCAGTTCTTCCTCCATGATGATCGGCGCGCCGGGTTCCGCGCCCGGGTTCATGACCGCGCCGGTGCCCATGATCTTGATCCACTTCGCCCCTGCCTGATACTGCGTCCGGACTGCTTTGCGGAATTCCTCCGGCGAATCCGCTTCGAGATACATGTCTCCGAAGAACTCGTTGCCGGATTCCGTCGGCGAGAGGATCTTCCCGCTGGCCAGAACGGTCGGTCCCGGCACCAGACCCTCGTCGAATGCCCGCGCGACGCTGATGATGATGTTGTTGCGGTCCCCGACATCCCGGATCGTGGTGTAGCCCGTGCGGAGATACTCCTGCGCGAGGCTGACCGCGCGCATCACGCGGTACGCGTCCGGCTGCACGTTCTCCTCAAAGGTGTTCATCCCGCACAGGTCCAGATGCAGATGCGCTTCGATCAGCCCCGGGATAAAGGTCTTCCCGGTCATATCGAAGGTCTCTGCCCCCGGGTAAAACGCCGTTCCGGCCGGAACGACCTCCCGGATCAGATTGCCTTCGAGCACAACATCTCCTCTGCTGCCCGCAAATCCTTCCGTCAGCTCCGGAAGAAGCCTCGCGTTCTTTAAAACCAACATGATCGCGCACCTCCATTTCTTCAGTGTTGCCGGGCAGTCATACCGTTATCGTTCTAAAGACATCCAGTACGTGATTACTTATGATTTCTGACCTCAATGATCACACCGACAACAACCAGTATAACAAAGACAAAAGGAAACGTCGCCACTAAAAACAGTCCCATTGCTAATCCTCCGTATGGTCTATCAATCATCATCCAACCCGGTCAGCATGCTGACAGTTTAATTATACCAGTACCCCGGACGGATATAAACGTGAAATTACATCGCGGTCGATTATCAGATGACATCGCATGCCAAAGCACGATTTATGTTGATCCTTTTATTTCTGCAAGCTGCTGATTTGCCGCACTGCACTGTTACTATTGAGTTTCAGTAATGATACCTGCAAAATATCTTATGTTCAGGCAGTTCTGAAATAAATTGAATGGATCCGGTTGTCTTATATTGATATTGCCCGGTCTCATCAGAGAACAAATGTCCAATGACAATACCTTTACAGGCGACCTCCCAAACAACGTCTTTCATCCGCGGAACATAGTCGCACAGTGATTGCATCAGGTCGTCAATTGGTTTGTTGCGCAGAAAAAAGAAATCCTTTGCGTTAGGTGCAGTAACATCATCGCCTATACATACACTGTCTCGCTCTGCGTGAATCTTTATCATATGCACTCCTCACATCTTATTCCACAATAAGCACAACGGCTCCTTCGGATTCTTTGTTGTACACGTGTTTTCCGATAATGGATCTTAACTGCCTGATATCATCGAGATCATCACTGCAAAACTCAAGATAGCATATACGGGACTCCGGAACATTTAACTCCTCAAAAAAATCTGAAACATAAACAAAATATTTATCCAGAATATCCTCAAGAGGATACTGCGAGATCATGGCAGCTGAAGTTCCTTCCTGATACTCCGGCTCCTGCTCAAAACAAAGGCTCGTGACAAAACCCGAATCACATTTATAAATATCCGGTTCCGCCTCAATAAATAACGTTGTATTGTACTTATCCGCTTTATAATTTCTGATATTTCTCATGGTTCTTTCCTCTGTGAGCTGTTTGAATCTTCAATAGCAATTATAGCATACTGAATGCCGCTGTTTGTGTTATAATATATGGCATTTTCAGCCCCTGGTATAGCCGTGACGGAACGAACGGGGCAAGCACGGCATATTCGTAGTTGGGACAGCTATTGCCGGGATCGTCGCAAGATCTTACTCATTCATCCAGCCCCTTAAGAAAATAAAAAGCCCTTGGAATTCCAAGGGTTTGGATGGTGGAGCGAAGGCTACCTTATACCTGTCATATGACGGCAGTACACCCTGTAACAAGGCGTAATATATAATATTCGCACCTTAACCCCTTCTCTTCAGGCAATCGGCCCAATCATACTTTTTACAAGGACAACTCCGTCACTGCTGATATGAAAGTCCGGGCAATGATATCTCGAAATCGTCCGGCCTCATTCCCGGAAACTCTTCATAACTCACTTCATAACAGAAGCTGCTGTTCCCTGCATGTACAGTCCTTATGACTGAAGGATGGTGCCATTCTCCAAGGCCGCACTTCTCTGCAGCCCCACTTACCGGAAAACACGGCAAACCCCATTCTTTCGGAAAGACTATCCAGCTGCTGTATTTCTCTTCTCTGCCGGCATCTGACTGTTGTCAACGACATCAAAATGATAGACTCCCTCTGGATATAAGCGGGAAAAATATCCTTCCTGCTGATTCGTTCATATATTTTAGAAAGGATTCTTCCGTCATACAATATCACAAGAACCGGCGCCGCAAATCTCATCTGAGCCACATTCACCCCGATGAATACTTCAAAGCTTCCGTTATCCGTTCCTGTCCGGCCATCATATATATAACGACAGAACCGGTCTGCCAAAGAAGTGTATATAAATATAAAAGGAGGACCGTTTCGGTCCTCCCGGCTTTCTCTCTACGCAGACGCGCTGCCTTTCCCCGCATAATTCCTGTGTTCCTTCCGCAGCGCGAAGAGCCCCTCGGCATAAATCCGATCCCCGTCGTCAAGCTTCTCCCGGGTCCTGTCTTTGCCCGCAACAGACCGGAGCGGCCGGCCTGTTGTGTTCAGGATCGTCTCTATGACAAGATTCTCCCCGTCATCCCACACAGTGACTGACGAGACAAGATACTCAACCAGTTTCATCCTGAAGTACAGATCCTCAATATCTCCATGGATGAACTTATTCAGCCAGGCAGTCACCTGCTCTTTGGAGATCACTTCACAGCTGTTCTCAAGGGAAGCGATCCGGTGTTCGATGCCCTTCTTCTCCCCGTTCAGTTCCGTCATACGGTCAATGAGTTCATCGGAATCCATCCCCTTTTCTATCATTTTCACGATATTCCGTATCTTCGCGTTTACTTCTTCCAGCTGGTTCTTAAGTACCGGCAGCTCCGCATCCATGTGTCTGCGGTCCGCGTACACCTTCTCTGTCTTCTCCGCAATCGCCTCGATCATATCCGGCGTGAGTTCATCAAGGATATCATGAATAACAGCATCCTCAAGGAGTTCTTTCCGCATCTGCTTCTTATCACAGGCATTCTGCTTTTTTCTCGCATCGCAATTGTAGTAACGGTACTTCCGTCCGATCCCGGATCTTCCGCTGTCGGAACAGATGCCTCCGCCGCAGTGTCCGCAGCGGATCTGTCCTTTCAGAATGTACGGTTCGTCCGCTTTTGCGTATCCCGGCCCCTTCCTGTACATCTCCGCCCTGCTTTGGCAGCGGTCAAACAGGTCCCTCGAGACGATCGCCGGCATCCCTCCTTCGACGCGGATGTCATCATAGATGTAGACTCCGGTGTACCGCTCGTTATGAAGAATGTGCTGAAGGGTCGTTCCCGTGAACTTTGCTCCCCGCTTTGAACGGTATCCTTTTTCATTGAAGATCTTCACAATATCCTTCGCCTTGTATCCGACCGCATAGAGCTCGAAGGCCTCCCGCACGATCGCCGCTTCTGCCTCATCGATGACATATTTCTTGTTTTTCGTCACATAACCGAGAAGGCCGTTGCCGCCGGTCGTCTGGCATTTCATCGCGGACTCCCGCATCCCGCGGGTGATCTTCTGTGACAGCTCCTTGGAGTAAAACTCCGCCAGGCCCTCAAGGACCGACTCCAGAAGGACGCCTTCCGGATCCGCGGAGATGCGCTCTGTCGCGGAGATCACCCTAACGCCGTTTTGCCTGAGCTTCCTCTTATAGCTTGCGGAGTCATAGCGGTCCCTTGCGAAGCGGTCAAGCTTGTAGACAACGACCCCTTCGAACTTGCGCTTCTCGGAATCCTTGATCATCCGGAGAAAGGACGTCCGCTTCTCGATGTCCTTTGCGGCCGATGTCGCTCTGTCCACGTACTCGGTAATGATATCGTATCCTTCGCGCCTGCAGAATTCTTCGCAGATCCGCCTCTGTCCTTCAATGGACTGCTCCGTCTGCCGGTCGGAGCTGTATCTGAGATACAAAACGACGTTCATGATGGGCTCCTTTCTCCTCCGGTCACAGTGAATGATAGCACCTCATCCGGCTGCTGTTAATGATGGGAAGAAGACCCGCCGCACCCTTGACAGGGTTTTTTTGTCCGCTGCTCTTCCTCAAACTCCCGCCTGTGAGCCGGATCCCTGTAGTATTCGCCAACGCATACGGAAAGCGCCTTCGCGAGCTCGTCCATGACCTCATCATTCAGAATGTCTCTCATTTTCTTTCTTTCCTTCCTTCCTGAGACCGAGGCTGTATTTCAGCGCCCGGTCAACCCTTGCCATTGACTGCCCGCTCAGCTTCCCCATCATATATCGCAGCCGCGACTTGTCGATTTCCCGGATCTTTTCCGTCAGCACCATAGACTTCCTCGGAAGCCCGCCGGTACCCGGAAGATGTACATGTGCCTTCACGCCTTTCTTGTCGAGCTTTGTCGTGATGAAGGCGATGACCGTGGTAGGGGAATTCGCGTTCAGTTCGTCCGACTGCACGATCACAGCCGGCCGGTTTCCCTGCTGCTCCGAGCCTGCCGTTTCGACCTCACCGACATACCAGATCTCCCCGCGCTTCACCCGCGGCGTCTTTTCTTCCATGGCCGCCCCCTACACCGCATCCGCGAGAAGATTTCTCAGGGCTGTCATTTCCTCAAACATCTCCTCATTCGTCATGTGATACCGGACCATGACCTCATACTGGGACCTGTGCTCAAACACGATCGATTCGGCGATTTCCCGCTGCCGGTCAGTAAGCTTCCGAAGGCCGCTCCGAAGGCCGCTGTCGCCTGCGGCTTTCATCCAGGAGGCCTTCCCATTTGTAAAATAGATCATCGAAACGCCTCTGACGGAAAGAAGCGTGTCGATCATCTCGCTGATCTGGTCATCAAAGATGACCTTTCCGTCCATGTTCAGCTCGGCTGACATTTCCTGTTCCTCCGTTTTTTCTGTAAAAAGCATATTCCGGATACACAGTTTCTCCCGGTAAGCCGAAAATGCCCGCACCGCAAAACCGATATGTACATACCGGCGCCCGGGATGTCTTTTCGTCCCGGCGCGCCGGTATATTACCTGTTGATCCGCATTTGTGCACCACATCCCCGGATCAGCGGGAGGCAGGCAGGCGAATGAGGGTGTCTCATTCTCACGCGGACTCTCACCGCCTCCGGCCTTCAGCCCGAGCTCCCTTCCCATGCCGGGACGAGGGAGGTGTACCATTATACCCGCCCGGGGTCATCGCGCTCGACGGAGTGCCCTCCGCCTGATCCGGCCGGTGTGATCGCTCGCCTTTACGGGTCATGGCGCACCGCCGTCTGAAGGCGCTTTCCTTTTTACAGCCGGGCTTAAGGACGTACACTGCTTGCCTGTGTATTCGGTTTCCAAGGTTCCAAAGGGACGGGCGGGACAAAGGCGGCCGCGCCTTCTTTGCTCCCGTAAAAACCCCTCCTATCAGATAGGCAGCGGGAAGGCAGAAAATACACCCTATTTCAGAAACTTTTTCAATTTCTTCCGAATTCGAAGGATATGCCTTGATACGGTCTGCTGGGCGATCCCGAGCATCTCCCCGATCTCCTTTTCGGTATATCCCATAACGGCATAAAGCTCCCAGATCTTCTTTTGGAGCGCGGTCAGCCCCTGAAGGCCATCATACAGCTTCCGGTCCTGAAACATCTGAAGCTGATCCTCATAGCTGTCACTGAACGGTTCGTCTTCCGCCGCAAAGGCATCCGCGTACTGCCGCAGGATCCTCCCGGCATCATCCGCGTCCTCATCGCTGCAGTCCGCGTCAAAGTCCGCGGACAGGCTGTGCATATAGAAGGCGCGGTCGCTTCTGAACTGCTCCATATCGTATTCCAGGATCATTCCGACCGCTTCACCTGCCATGCCGGCCTTTTCGCATTCTTCGATCAGCTTTTCCTGCTCTTTCCATAACCTTTCGATCTCTCTCTGATAGTTATAGCTCATCGTATTTCCTCCTGATTTTCCAAACTGCAGTATCGTTCTGAAAAATCAGGGATCTACGGCGACCTGCACCTTCCCGTCATGCCCGCCATGCTCCTTTCGGCAATGTCCGGAAGAAGCGCACGATTTTCGGGCATAAAAAGAGCCCCATACCCTTTCGGATATGAGGCTTCACGCTCTCAATATTCAGTTCCCGTTATGCCGCGCATCTCCCAGCATAACCATCTTACCTCTGAAATGTCTATTTGTCAGTGTCCGCATAGTCTATATGTTGTCTGCGGATAGTCTCGGTATAGTCTCTTTTAAGTCCCCGCTTACAGCGCCATCCGGATCTGCTCGCCGACCGCAGGTTCACGCGTCACGGGCGCCTCTGCCCCAAAACCTGTCTTGAACCCGTAAAACGCGAGCCCGAACAGCGTCACGGCGCGTTTTTTCTTCTTGTAGTAGGTGCTTCTTCCCATATTCAGCATCTCGGGAATGTCCCCTTCGCTGTAATCAAACGCGTTCATATAGCAGAGGTTTAAGATCTCCACAAACTCTTGCCCGAAATCGGCGAACGTGTAGACCTTCATCTTCAGGATCTCCATCACCCGGATCATCCAGTCCGTATGGAGAATCTCGTCGATCGCGTCTTCATAGCGGCGCCGGTCCATCTCCGCCGCGAAGAATTCCAGCCTGATGACAGCCTCACGGATCCGCTGTTCTTCCGTTTCGGATTCACAGTAGTCCCCGCCGTAACCGCAAAGGCCGCTTACCGTATCGAACAGCGCTCCCGTATTGCACCTGCAGACATCCCGGAAGGTTTCAAGAAGATCCGTCCCGAGCCGGTTCATCTTCTCTTCGTCCGTCCCCGCGAGCATGCACATTCTCCTGATCCGGGTGTCCACATCCGTATTCCTGCTCATCGTTCTCCCCCCGGATGTCCCTTTCGCCCGAAAGCTAAAACGCGCATTTCAAAAGCGCGCGGACGCAGCGTTCGACAGCGCGCGCGTAAGCCCGGCTCTCCTCGGGATCCATCCTTCCGTCCGCCCAGGCGATAAACCTGGAAAAAGCCTCACTGTCCTCATCCGGCCAGCCCGGAAGGTCCCCCGAAAAAGCCAGCCCTTCCTCCATCATCCTGTTTTCATCCTTCATAGCCAGTTCCCTTTCCCTAAATCTTCAGTCGTTCCCATCTCGCGCGGAGCGTTGAAGCGGATGAAAAACACCTTCTCCTCGCTCCCGATCATCCCCTGACAGGTGTAATCCCGGATATCACCGATCTGCCCGGCCTGCTTTTTCTGTCTTGAGGACCTTCTCAATCCGGATGATTTGGACATTTCGGAATCTGTCCTCATACCGGAACCGGACAGGCTCCGAAGGCTTCCCGGCCCGAAAGACGGCAACCCTATCGATACTCCGGTTCACAAACTTCATCCGAAAAATCCTTTCCGCCAAACTCTCCTCCGCTGCAAGGAGAGTATATCACAGCGAAGCGGAAAAGTAAACATATGTTCGTTTTCCGCGCAGGAAAAAGCGGCTGTCTGGGGCATATCCGCCTCAAACAGCCGCAAAACCAAACCAGTAAACGCAAAACGAACCGCAGACAGGGTGGTCTTGGACGTT
>CAYLSR010000038.1:0-9590 GCA_964385855.1 uncultured Mogibacterium sp. | reverse complement strand
GACGATCCTGATCACGAGGAGGGAGCCGGACAAGGCGGCGAAGGTCGCGGAAGACTACGAGATGGAATACAACGAAGCCGGGCACGCGGCCGTGATCGGCAGGAAGCCGGAACCGGACGGGATCGGCAAGATCGTCATCGTGACCGGCGGCACCAGCGATGTCCCGGTCGCGGAGGAAGCCGCGATGACGGCGGAAGCCCTCGGCAACGAGGTGCTCCGGCTGTATGACGTCGGCGTCGCGGGGATCCATCGCCTGCTCGCGAACAAGCAGTACATCATGCAGGCTTCGGTGATCATCGCGATCGCCGGAATGGAGGGGGCGCTCGCGAGCGTGGTCGGCGGCCTGGCGGATTGTCCGGTCATCGCGGTCCCGACGAGCGTCGGGTACGGCGCGTCCTTTCATGGCATATCCGCGCTTCTGTCCATGCTGAATTCCTGCGCGAGCGGCGTAGCGGTCGTCAACATCGATAACGGGTTCGGCGCGGGCTATATGGCCAGCCAGATCAATCATATGGAAGTAAAGAAATAGGAGCAGGAGAACACCATGAGAACATTGTACATCGATTGCGGTATGGGAGCGGCCGGTGACATGCTGACGGCGGCGCTGCTCGAGCTGCTGCCGGAAGAGGAGCGGGTGGCGTTTGTCGCGGAATTCAACAGCATCGGCATCCCGGGCGTGGAGATGCGCGTGGAGCCGTCCGTCAAGTGCGGGATCACCGGGACCCATGTGACGATCCTCGTGAACGGTGAAGAGGAAGGGGAGGAGATGCACCTCCATCACCACCACGATCACGGCCACGGGCACCATCACGATGACCACGGCCATGACCATCACCATCACGATGACCACGGCCATGACCATCACCATCACGATCATCACGAGCATGATCACCATCACCACCACGACCACATGCACCACGGGATGCACGACATCGAGCACATCGTGCGGGATCACCTGGATCTTCCGGAAAACGTCCGGGAAGACGTCCTGACGGTTTACGGTTACATTGCCGCGGCGGAAAGCCACGCGCACGGTGTACCAGTCAGCGAGATCCACTTCCACGAAGTCGGAACGATGGACGCGGTCGCGGACGTTACGGCGGTCTGCCTGTTGATGGACCGCATCGGTGCGGAGCGCATCGTGGTTTCGCCGATCAACACCGGCAGCGGCACGGTCCGCTGCGCCCACGGGATCCTGCCGGTCCCGGCGCCTGCGACGGCCTTCATCCTGCAGGGGCTTCCGATCTACAGCAACGAGATCCAGAGCGAACTCTGCACGCCGACCGGCGCGGCGCTCCTCCGGCATTTTGCGACGGAGTTCGGGAGCATGCCGGCTCTCCGCGCTGAAAGGATCGGCTACGGCATGGGCAAAAAAGATTTTGAGGCGGCGAACTGCGTCCGGATGATCCTCGGTGAATCCTGTGATGCCGCCGGCGCAGATGCCTGCGGGACCGGCGACAGCACGCCGGCTTCCGTCCTGGAGCTCAGCTGCAACATTGACGACATGACGGCGGAAGAACTCGGCTTCGCGCTGGAACGGATGATGGAAGAGGGCGCACTGGATGCCTGGGCCGAGCCGATCATGATGAAGAAGTCCCGCCCGGGCACGAAGTTCTCCGTCCTGTGCCGTCCGGAGGAACAGGAGCGCTTCTGCCGCCTGATGTTTCTCCATACGACGACGATCGGGATCCGGATGCGGGCCTGCGAACGGGCTGTCCTGACCCGGAGCGAGGCGATCGAGGAAACTCCTTACGGCGCCGTCCGAAAAAAAGTCGTCAGCGGCTACGGCGTGACGAGAGAAAAGTACGAATACGACGATCTCGCGGAAATCGCCCGGGCGAAGGGGATCAGCCTGAGGGAAGTCAAAAGATGACAAGGGGACGGTTTTTTTGTCAGCTTTTCGCCTGATCGCGATCCTGCAGTCGCCTGCAGGCGAAAAAAACCGGCACTTAGGCGAAACCGCAGGGGTTTCGCCTGAAACAATGCACGAAAGAAGCGGAGGCGCTTCCGAATGGAAGTCTGCCTCCGCCTTTTAGTGATCATTCGTACAGGATGAGCGCGATGAAGACGACGGGTTCATCTTTGTGGTTCGTGATTGCGTGACCTTCGCCCGGGTTGGTGAAGGTCACATCGCCCGGGTACAGGGTGGTGATCGTGCCGTTGTCGTTGTATTCGGCTTCCCCGGAGAGGACCAGGTAGATCTCTCCGTCGTCCTCGTGGACGTGATAGCCGACGCCGCAATCCTTCTCAAGAATCGTTTGGTTGAAGAGCCTGCCTTTGCCCCAGAGGTCGGCGTCGGATTCGATGATCTTATGGCCGATCGTCCGGCCGGGACCGCCCTGTGAATTCGGGGTGATGATGTGGGTGCGCTCTTCGCTTCTTCTGATCAGACTCATCAGATACTCCTTTCTGGCAGCCGTGGAGGTTGTTCGGTCACTGGATCCGCGGTACTTCGATCGTCGCCCGCGTCAGGATGTCGGATTCCTGCGAGAGGACTCGGACCGCCGCAGGACCGGCGGTCTCCGAGCCGCTGTTGATCATGGAGTTGAATCCGAGCAGGTTGCAGGCCCTGGTTTCACAGGCGCCCGCGATCGCAAGGGCGATGCGGATGTCGTGGCTGCAGAACAGGGCGCCGTGGTTGGCGATAATGCAGGCGTGACTGCCGCTGAGGGCTTCCATGACGGAGGCGGTCAGTTCATCGGTCCCCGGCATCTGATATTCGCTGCAGTGCAGGTCGCCGATGACCGCGTGCATCTCCGGGTCGGAAATACGGAAGCCGGCGTGCGCCGCCGCGAAGACGCTGATCCCGTTCGAGTGGGTGTGCAGGATCGCGTTGCAGTTCGGGTCGGATCGGTAGATCCCGGCGTGAAGTCTGCATTCCGAGCTCGGCGTGCGCTGCAGACCGTACTCCAGCGTGTTCAGATCGACCCGGACGATGTCCTCGATCCGGATGTTGAAGTAGTCCATGCCGGACGGGGTGATCAGCATCTCGTGATCGTTCAGCCGCATGGAGATGTTGCCCCAGGTCCCCTGCACGAGATCCTCCCAGGCCATCCGCTTGCCGACCTCGATGATCTCGTTCCGCATCTGGAATTCTTCCGGCCCGCTGCTCACGAAGTCGACGGTGCCGGATTTGTTAACCTTGGAGTAGGTCCTGTCGTAGAAGTCGCTCAGGCGCTGCGCCTGTTCCGGCGACAGATATTTGAGGCCGTGCACCTTGTGAGCGTAGAGCTCGCATTCGGCGCTCTTTTCGAGGATCCTCGCGCCCGCGATGGCTTCTTCGATGTCCTTTCCGATGGAGAAGATGCCGGACCCCTTGATGAAGCAGCCGTGTCGGCTTTTGAGCGCCCGGAGGATCTCCGGCGCGGACGAACTGTCCAGAACCGGCACATCCGGCCCGATGATCTGCGCAAGATCATCGAGCGCCGGCTTCATGACGCTGTGGCTCTGCGAAAAGAAGACGGAGGCTTCCGTGCAGATAAACACCATCGCGTTGACGTCCGGCCGGGAACGGAAGATCTGGCCGATATCGCCCGTGTTGATATCGTAGAGGTCGATGTCGCTCTCCTTGAGGGTCGTCAGGCGCAGGTTGTTCCTGGACATCAGGTAGGTCTTGTCGTCGACGCGGAGCATCATCTGCCCGTACGCTCTGAAATACCGCTCGTGGAACGCGTTTGACCGCTTGAGCAGGATCTCTTTTCCTTCTTTTATATCCATAAAAATCCTTTCGTTCAGTACGGAGTCTCCGCCGCACGGCGGCAGACAGTTGACGAATCGTCATTATTTATTTTATCACAGACCGATTCCCGGAATATGAAGAGTTGCTAAATATTTATCTGACAGCTTCGAGGAACCGGGCCGCGACCGCATCCCAGGAGGCGACGCTCGTGTCCGGAAGGTCTCCGCAGGTGCCGGAAGCAGAACGATCCCGCATCGCTGCCCGGACCGCGTCTGCGAGCGCGGAAACAAACGCCGGCAGGGCGGAAGGCGCCGGCACATCGATCGATTGCATCTCCGGCAGCGGGACGAACCTCGTGTTGCAGCCCGGCACCGCGCCCGTGATCCACGGCCGGACGCCCGGAAGGTCCGTACAGACCGTATCGAGTCCGCAGGCCATGGCTTCGATCAGGACGAGGGGCAGCCCCTCGTAGTACGAAGGGAGGATAAAAAGATCGGACTGTCGGAAGATCTCCGCCAGCTTCGTCTGTGGGACGGCACCATGATACCGGACGCAGGAACCCGTGCCGCCAGCGTCTTCCGTGGTGCTGAAGTGAAGCCGGCCCTGCTGCCACCGGAAGGTCCCGGCCGCAAGCGGGGCATCCGGATCGGCGCCGAGCAGCCGCTTGACCTCGGCGTCCTGGCATCCGCCGCACAGGTGCAGCTCGATCGGCGGCACATCCGGCGAGGCATCAAGCTGTCCGGCGGCGCGGATGAGCTCCGGGACGCCTTTTTCCCGGCTGAGTTTGCCGGCGTATACGACGCGGTACGGCCGTCCGGCTTCCTGCGCGCGTTCTTTCGGCGGATAGAAGATCTGCGCATTGTAACCGGTCCCGATGACCGTGATGCGCTCTTCCGGAACCCGGTACAGTTCGCGGATCCGCTCCGCCTGCGCTTCGTGCAGGGCGAAGACGCGGTCAAGGTCGCGGATCTGATCCTGCACGAAGGCAGGATCAATGGCCTGCGTGCGGTATCCGGCGCCGCCGGTCAACAGGTTGTGCATCTGGCGGAGGTCCGAGCCGTGGCTGAGTCCGCAGATGCGCTCCTCCGGGAAGTGCTTTCGAAGGATCGCGGTCAGCAGGAAGAGGTGGTGACAGAGGATGAGATCCGGCTGCAGCTCGCGGATCGCCCGGCGGACGACCGGCACAAAGGCCTGTTCCAGCTGCCGGATGGTTTCCTCCGTCAGGTCACTGTAGCGGGTCGAAGGGTAGGGCATGATGTCGGACATGCCGGTCACCGGGAACGGGATGTCCGCCGGCGCTTCGCCCGGCGCGGTAAACAGGACGAGCAGGAACCGGACGGATGCCGGGAACAGCACCTCGTCGGACCGGTAGATTCCGGCGACGACGGCCTGCCGGTGCCCCGAGCGGTCCCACGCGCGCACCAGTTCCGTCAGGTAGGTGCCGCTGCCGGTGGAATGAGGTTTCTGCGTTGTGATGCTGAGGATGTTCATGATTCCGCGCCTTTCCTGCGAGTCGACTAATATGGATTATAGTTTCCGCGGCGAAAAACTGCAAGCTGATATAACATAACATCTGTTATGTTACGGTATGAGTTAAGGAAAACTAACCTCGTTTCCGAAATACGGATAAAATTTTCGCATTTCGGAAACGACGGAGAAGTTCCTATTGACATTATCCCCGGAGTGTTATATAGTCAATATGGTAAATGTGAAATTCCAGACGATGCGGAAGAGGAACGGGAATGGCGGAGAAAAACAATTCATTAGAGAAGGCGCTGACCGTTCTGGACCTCTTTCAGGACCGGGCCCGGCTCACGCTGACGGAAGCAGCGCAGGTGACGGGCTTTTCGAACGCTGCGGTCAGTCGGATCCTGAACACGCTGGAAAGCATGCACTACATCTATCAGGACCGGATCGACGGCGGTTACTACCTGACGGACAAGCTGTTCGTCCTCGGGAGGAACACCAACCTCCGGAACGAGATCGTCAACGTGATCGAAGAACCGATCGCCGCGCTCTGCCGCAACACCGGGATGTCCGTCTCGGTTTCGATCCGAAAGGACGTCCACAACATCACCGTGCTCCGCAAGGATCCGCAGAGCGGCCTGGCGCTCGTCGCGAACGTCGGCAATTCACTCAGCCTCAACTGCACGGCCTGCGGCAAGGTGCTGACGGCCTTCTCCCGTGATTACCGCGACCTGGTCGACCGCATCCACTACGTGCAGCTGACGAAGAAGACCATCACGGACCGCGATGAGTTCCTGGCTCTGATGGAGGAAGTCCGGTCGCAGAAGCTGGCGTACGACATGGAAGAGGTGACGGAAGGTCTCGTGTGCGTCGCCGTGCCCGTCCTGGCGAAGGACGGGATCGCGATCTGCGCGATCAGCATCAGCGGCTACAAAGACCGCATGATGCGCGAACTCTACACGCTGAGCGTCAAGCTGCAGGATACGGCGGCCGTCTGCGAGAAGCTGATGCAGTAAGGCCGGCAGTTATAAAAAAGGGGAATGACATGGGTTTATTCTATGAGATGGATAAGACCTTCGGGGATCTCCTGAAGGAAAAAAAGAACTTTCTCTTCATCGGGGAAGCCGGGAGCGGCAAGAGCGAGATCGTCCTCAACGTGGCGAAGAAGCTCGCGCTGGATACGGGCAAAAAGGTCGACGTCTACGACCTCGACCAGACCAAGCCGCTGTACCGCTCCAGAGATATGAAGGAAGCGTTTGCGGAGATCGGTGTGAACATCCACTACCAGGATCAGTATCTGGACGCGCCGACGGTCGTCGGCGGCGTGGCGCAGTCGCTCCTCGGGGACGGCTATACGCTCCTCGACATCGGCGGCGGCTCTCCGGCTGCCCGCATGGCCGGCGGCTACGCGCACATCCTCAAGAAGGATGACGCGGCGCCGATCTACATCGTCAACCCGTACCGCCCGTGGACGAAGAGCCTCGAGTCGATCGACGGGACGATGGGGAGCATCCTCCGGGCGGTCCGGCTCGATCACATCTACATGCTGGGCAACCCGAACCTCGGCTACCACACGAACGCGGAGGACGTCCTGGAAGGTCTTCAGAAGATGGACGAGATGCTGGAAGGCGTCACCGTGATCAACAGCGCCTGCGTCAAGCAGGAACTCATTGAGGAGGTCAGCGGCAAGACGGACAAGTACCTGCTGCCGGTGGAGCTGTTCCTGACCTACGAGTGGGTCGATCGTTAGAGAGGTTTCGCGATCGGGATCTCTCTTTCAATACACTATTATTTTATCAAGAGGAGGTAATGTTGATGGCTAAAGGTAGAGTTGAAATCAATACCGAAGCATGCAAGTCCTGCCAGTACTGCGTGAAATATTGTCCGAAAAAAGTACTTGCAGTCGGCGAAAACGTGAACTCGTTCGGTTATCCGTACATTGTCGCGGCTGAGCCGGAAAAGTGCATCGGTTGCGCGATGTGCGCTCAGGTATGTCCGGAATCGGCAATCGAAGTATGGAGATAATGAGAAGAGAGGAGAATTCATAATGAGTGAACGTGTATTTATGAAAGGCTGTGAAGCGATCGCTGAGGCAGCTGTCAGAGCCGGATGTCGTTTCTTCGCAGGTTATCCGATTACTCCGCAGAACGAGATCCCGGAATATTTCGCAAGAAGAATGCCTGAAGTTGGCGGTCAGTTCGTACAGGGCGAGTCGGAAGTCGCTTCCGTCAACATGCTGTACGGCGCAGCTTCGACGGGGATCAGAGCGATGAGCTCTTCCTCCAGCTGCGGTATTTCGCTGTACTCCGAAGGCGTTTCCTACTGCGCTTCCGCCCGTATCCCGGCTGTTTATGTCAACGTCCAGAGAGGCGGTCCGGGAATCGGCGCGATCCAGCCGGCTCAGCAGGACTACCTGCAGGCGACCAAGGCTTCCGGCAACGGCGGCTTCCGGATGATCGTTCTGGCTCCGGACACCGTTCAGGAGTGCGTGGATATGACTTACGAGGCATTTGACCTCGCAGCAAAGTATGAGAACCCTGTTCTCGTCCTGACGGACGGCGTCATGGGCACCATGATGGAGCCTGTCGTCCTGCCTCCGATGAAGAGCGACGAAGAGCTGGCGGAACTCAAGCAGAAGTTCTATCACAGAGCGATCGTCGGCCATCCGCTCGGCGAGGCTGCGTTCTGCAGACCGGGCTCCGTAGGCACCGGCCAGGAAGCGGTCAACATCGAAGCGGCTGCCATGTACGAGACCTGGAAGGACGAAGAGAAGTATGAACTGCTGGAGATGGACGATGCTGAGATCGTCATCGCGGCTTATGGTATCTCCGCCCGTATCGGCAGAGTCGTCGTCAAGGAACTCCGCAAGGAAGGCATCAAGATCGGCATGATCCGTCCGATCCGTGTCTCCCCGTTCCCGTACGAAGTGTTCGAGAACCTTGATTTCAACAGAGTGAAGGGCATCCTCGATGTCGAGATGTCCATCCCGGCTCAGATGAGATGGGATGTTGACCATGCTGTCAAGGGCAGATGCCCGATCAAGGAATGCCTGAGATCCGGCGGACAGCTGCTGACCAACGATCAGGTGCTGACTGCTGCTCGTGAGCTTGCGAAGGAGGTACTGTAATGAAGAAAGTATATGAGAGAACTAAAGGTATTCTGCCGGATACTGTCTCCGGCTTCTGCCCTGGCTGCATGCACAGTACGATTCATAAGGTCATCGGCGAAGCTGCGGAAGAACTCGGCATGCTCGATAAGCTCGTTCGCGTTGAGGGCGTAGGCTGCTGCGGTCTGGGCCAGTTCTACGTCTCCCACGACGCGACCATCGCTGCGCACGGCAGAGCCTGCGCGGTAGCGACCGGCATCAAGAGATCCACACCGGGCTCCCTGGTCTACACGTATCAGGGCGACGGCGACCTCGCGTCCATCGGTCTCGCGGAGACCATGTCCGCTGCGAACAGAGGCGAGAACTTCACCGTCATCTTCGTCAACAACGGTATCTACGGCATGACCGGCGGCCAGATGGCTCCGACCACTCTGATCGGCATGAAGGCCTCCACCGCTCCGAAGGGCAGAATTGCGGAAGAGCACGGATATCCGATGCACGTCTGCGAGATCCTGAACCAGCTGACCGCTCCGTACTATCTGGAGAGAGTCTCCTGCAACACCCCGCAGAACGTCATTAAGACCCGCAAAGCGATCAAGAAGGCTTTCCAGTATCAGATGGAAGGCAAGGGCTTCTCCCTCGTCGAGATCGTCACGAGCTGCCCGACCAACTGGGGCTCAGCACGCTCGATTCCCTGACGTTCCTGGAAGAGAAGATGGTCGCGGAGTATCCACTCGGTCTCGTCAGAGACAAGGGCGCAGAGAAGTAGGAGGTGCAGAATGGAAAGAAATTTGATGATCGCCGGATTCGGCGGACAGGGTGTCATGACCATGGGCAAGCTGCTCGCAGAGGCAACTTGCGATTCTACAGATCTTAACGTAACGTTCTTCCCATCCTATGGCGCGGCGATGAGAGGCGGCACGGCGAACTGCTACGTCGTCATCTCCGACGAAGAGATCGGTGCACCGGTCTCCAACAGCGTAGACGACCTGATCGTCATGAACGGTCCGTCCCTGCGCAAGTTCCTGCCGAACCTCAAGTCGGGCGGGACGCTGATCATCAACAGCTCCATCGTCGACAGAGCGGAAGTGGACAGAGACGACGTCACCGTCTATGAGCTCCCGGTCACCGAGATGGCGCTCGAGATGGGCAACGCGAGGATCCTCAACATCATCATGTTGGGATTCTACATCGGACTCACCGGTGCGGTTCCGCCGGAAGTCGTCACCGCGGGCATCCACCACAAGTTTGAGAACAAGCCGAAGGTCATTCCGATCAACGACAAGGCGTTCGAGACCGGCCTGGAAATTGGTGCTCAGCAGAAATAATAGTGTATTA
>CAYLSR010000037.1:0-10029 GCA_964385855.1 uncultured Mogibacterium sp. | reverse complement strand
CTGCGTTGATTTTATTGATCATGGCCGTTCCTTTTCGTACCCATTTTCAAAGATGAATTATGATAAGTTTTCTTTATTTCGATTTTATTATAACATAATAATTCTTATATATAAGCGATTTATATGATTCATTCTTTATTGATAATGATAAAGCATTCCTTCCAATGTGGATAATAGGATTAGACATAGAACCAACACCTGTGTAGCTATTTCATAACGCCTCTCGTTATTTCTTGTCCAGGGGGGTACTAAAAATCGACGATTACCCCTTGTGTGTTGAAACTATATGTTACAGCCAATTTCTGGGGAAGCGGGAACGCTTCCCATTTTATTGATAACCGTTGGAATAACTGAGGTTTCGACGGTTTTTTGTTGCTTGTATCCATATTAAATATATCGTGCTCAGAAGGGAAATCCGGAGCATTTTCAGCTCAGGTGTTACGAAAATTTGACGATTACAGTGATATATAATAGAAAAAAATCGTAAAGTTCAGAAAGAACTTGAAGATGTGGGCTGGAGCGTGATTATCGTTTGGGAATGCCAACTTAAAAAAGACAACAGAGAAAAGACTCTCCAAGACTTATATCAACAGATTGTTGAATTATAGGGGTGTTACGAAAATCTGACGATTACTGGATTTTGTTGAAACTGTATGCATTAGTCAGAAGCCGATCGGTCCGGCAGGATCGACCGGCTATTTATTTCTTTCGAGGATCTCTTGCAAGAGTCATGAGCTCCCGGCTCTTTACAAGACTCCAAACCACTGACGCCTTACAAGGCAAGGCATTCCCGGGTTCCGCCCTTTACCGCACCCCGAAAATGCCGTATACTGGAAGCAGAAGACGGCCGGGTTCCTCCGGAATGACCCGTGAGGACCGGCCGGATTCGCAAAGGAATCACGATCATGGAAACCACACACATCCGCGCCTTCATACGCTCCGTGGAATGCGGGAGCTTCAAGGCCGCCGCGGAAGAACTCGGGTATACGACGTCCGCGGTGAGCCAGCTCGTCGGCGCGCTGGAAAAGGAACTGGGGCTTCAGCTCCTGAGGCGCTCGCAGAAGGGCGTGCAGCTCACGGAGGACGGGGAGGATCTGCTGCCGTTCGCCCGCGCGTATCTGCGGAGCGAGCAGGAGATCCTGCAGTTCGCCGCCGAGCGCAAGGGACTCCTCTCGGGCAAGGTGACGATCGCCTCGTACTCCAGCGTCGCCATCGCGTGGCTGCCGGGCGTCGTCCGGCGGTTTAAAAACGATTATCCGGACATCCAGATCGAGGTCATCGACTGCGTCCGCTTCGACCTGTACCGGCATCTGGACCGGCACGAGGCCGATCTGGGCTTTCTGGCGTACGCGGATCCGATGCCGTACGACTGGATCCCGCTCGCGGAGGATGCGGTCATCGCCGTCATCCCGGAAGACCACCCGTTTGCCGGTGCGGACAGCCTGCCGGTCGAAGAATTCGAGAAGAACGATTTCATCCTGTCCTCCCGCGGGCAGGAAAAAGAGATCCTCGAGATCCTCCACCAAAACGGCGTCCACCCGGACATCCGGTACAAGACTTACGACACGCCGGCCGCGCTCGCGCTGGTCAAGATGGGCCTCGGCATCAGCCTCGTGAACGAGCTCAGCGCCCAGTACATGAACGACCACATCGTCAAGCTGCCGCTCGATCCGCCGGCAAAGATCACGTTCGGCATCGCGGTCCCGTCGCTCGATCACATGTCCCGCGCGTCCCGCAAATTCCTGGATTACGCGGTGAAGTACCTGACGCGCGAAGAGACGGTGTGACGACGGTTCCTGCGGGCAGGCTCCGGCCTGCCCGCTTTTTTTGCGCACGCAAAAGTCCCGGAAAGGACCACTGTTCCGGGACTTTTTAAGATAATCTTTGAAAACCGTCTGTTTAGCTGAGAGATTGAAGTGCGGTCTTCAAAACGCTGAAATTACGATTACTACTTGGACGCGTGCTTCGAGAAATACACCCACTTGCCCGCGAGCACAGCCAGGAACGCACCGACAACTACCACATTGATTACTACCGAAGCCATCTTGTTACCTCCTCTTGAACCCTTGATATAATTGAACCCCAATGAATTTGTTTTCCCCATCTGAGCGGATTGTACAATATGTTTTTTATTTAGTAAATTTAATCTTTTTTACAGAGTCTTTCAGTTTTACTTAAACTATTTTACCCACAGAAAGATTGTGATAAACTGAATATCAAGGTATTACTGGATCCATTCAGGAGGGAGATCATCAGCCATGCAGGAGCTCAACAAGCACGTCAAAACGATCAACCATCTGCTGGAGCGGTACGGTGTGCGCTTCGGCATCTACAAGGATGGCACGTTCCGGGAGCAGCTCTTCCCGTTCGACCCGATCCCGCGGGTGATCGGCAAGGCGGAGTGGGACGAGATCGAGGCCGGCCTGATCCAGCGGGTCACCGCGCTCAACCTGTTTCTCAAAGATATCTATAACGAAAAGAAGATCGTCCGGGACGGGGTGATCCCGCCGGAGTTCATCTTCTCCTCTTCCGGCTATCTGGCCGCGTGCGAGGGGCTCGTCACGCCGAAGGGCATCGCCTCGCACATCTCCGGCATCGATCTCGTGAAAGGCAAGGACGGCAAGTGGTACATCCTCGAGGACAACCTCCGGATCCCGTCTGGCGCGTCCTATCCGCTGATCGCGCGCGATCTGTGCCGCAAGGCCAGCCCGAACACCTTCGCGAACACGCCGGTCGAGGACAACCGCGATTACGCACAGCTCCTGCGTGAGACCATGGATTACGTCAACACCGGCGGGATCAACGTCATCCTGACGCCGGGCCGGTACAACGCGGCGTTCTTCGAGCACTCCTACCTGGCGGAGAAGACCGATTCCGTGCTGGTCTGCAACACCGACCTGCTCGTCGAAAACGACAAAGTCTACCTCAAGACCGCCACCGGTCCGCAGCGCGTCGGCGCGATCTACCGGCGGACTTCTGACGAATATCTGGATCCGCTCGCCTTCAACCCGGAATCCCTCATCGGCGTCCCGGGTCTGTTCCAGGCGATGCGCAAGGGCAACGTCGCGGTCCTCAACGCGCCGGGCAACGGGGTCGCGGACGACAAAGGCATCTACTACTTCGTGCCGAAGATGGTCGAATACTATCTGGGTGAGAAGTGCCGGACCAACAACGCGCCGACCTACCTCCCGTACTACGAGGAAGACCGGAAGTACGTGCTCGCGCACTTCGACGATCTCGTGATCAAGGACGTGGCGGAAGCCGGCGGCTACGGCGTGGTCTTCGGCAGCTCGCTGACCAAAGAAAAGAAGGCGGAATTCATCGAGACGATCCAGGCGGAACCGCGACGGTTCATCGCGCAGGAGATCATCGACTTCCGTGATCTGGACATCCTCGATGAGGATGGCGTCACGCCGGTCCCGCGCAAGGCCGACCTCAGAGCCTTCGTGCTGGCGGGCGAGACCGTCCGCGTCTGGAAAAGCGGGCTGACTCGCTTCTCGAGGAACCCGGATTCGTTCATCGTCAATTCATCTCAGGGAGGAGGTTTCAAGGATACATGGGTACTGTCACATTGAGCAAACTCGATAATCTGTACTGGCTCGGGCGCTACATCGAGCGCGTCTACCAGTCGATCATCATGTACAAGGAGACCTACGACAAGCTGATCGACCAGGATGCCGGCCTGTACAAGAAAGAATGCGAGCGCATGGGCATCGCCGACACCTTCGCGGACGCGCGCGATTTTGCGCAGCGGATCGCCTTCGACACGGACCATCCGCTCTCCATCGTCTCCAACCTCTACCGGGCGTACGACAACGCCATGACGATGCGCGACGAGATCTCGTCCGACACGCTGGCCTACATCCACCTGGCGCTCGCCGAGATGAAGCGCGGCAAAGTCAGTGAGGCCCCGCTGATGGAACTGCAGAACGTCGAAGACCTCATCTTCGCCTTCTGGGGCAGCCTGGATGACAAGGTCGACAACGAGAGCGTGCGCAACACCGTCAAAGTCGGCAAGCGCATCGAGCGGCTGGACGTCCTGCTCCGCCGGGAGGCGGACCGCGAGGCCCTGTCCCGCGAGATGAACCGCCTCATCTCCAGGATCGACACGACCGACCTTCCGTACGACCGCAAGGCGCTGCTCTACGCGGCCGCGATGGTCGAGGACCGCGAGGCGTCCTACAAGGATATCAAAGCGCAGGTCTGGGAGATCATCCCGCCGTTCACGACGGAGTAGACCATGCTGCTCGATTTCAGCTATGAGACGCTGCTCCGGTTTTCCGGGCCGGTGGCGGACCAGCACTTCTCGCTGCTGTGTCTCCCCCGGGAGACCGAACGCCAGAGCGTCCTCAGCACGGAGATCCGGGTGCAGCCCGAAGCGCCGGTCCAAACAGACATCGACGGCTTCGGCAACCCGATGCTGTACGGCCTCATCCGGACACCGCACGACCGGTTCCGGCTGACCGTGACCGGTCAGGTCCTGACCCGGCCGGCGCCGCACGAAGAATTTGAAGATCCCGAAGACCCGGTCCTGACCCGCTGGCGCGTCCCTTCCGGGTTCACGGCGCCGGGCCCGGCGCTTCGCGCGCTCCGGCAGCAGTGGGCGGACGGCGCCCCGGAGGACCCTTACGGGAAGCTTTTGCACTACGGCAACTGCGTGCAGGCCGCCCTGCGGTACGAGCCCGGCACGACCGGCGTCCGAACGACGGCGGAGGAAGCCGTCCGGCTCGGGACCGGCGTCTGCCAGGATTACGCGCACGTGCTGATCGCCCTCCTGCGGATGGAGGGGATTCCCGCGCGCTACGTCACCGGCCTCATGACCGGCGAAGGCGCCAGCCATGCCTGGGTCGAGGCGAACTGCCGCGGCTTCTGGTACGGGATCGACGCCACCAACGACCTGCTGGTCGATGAACACTACATCAAATTCGCCCACGGCCGGGATTATGCAGACTGCATGATCTCGCGGGGCATCTTCCGCAATCCGAATGCCCTGCAGCAAATGGACGTGACCGTTTCGGTCACAGGACAAAACGGATAGAAAGGCATTTTCACCCATGATCGACACCATCGTTTCTCTGGACTTCCCCGTTGAGGAGAAGTTCCGGATCCGAAAGCACCGCATCCTGCCGGAGGGATATTCCGGGCAGGACGACCTGTCCGGCCTCAAACGCATCAGCATCGTGACCGGCACCCACGGCGATGAACTGGAGGGCCAGTACGTCTGCTACGAAGTCTCCCGGCGACTCCTGGCACACCGGGATCTCCTCCGAGGGATCGTCGACGTCTACCCAGCGCTCAACCCGCTCGGCATCGATTCGATCGAGCGCGGCGTTCCGGGCTTTGATCTCGATATGAACCGGATCTTTCCCGGCAGCGAATACGGCTCCATGATCGAGCACGCCGCGGCCCGGATCGTCCGGGACCTCTCCGGCTCCGACATGGTCATCGACATCCACGCGTCCAACCTCTACCTCACCGAGATCCCGCAGGTGCGGATCAGCGAGCTGTTCGCGGATCAGCTGGTCCCGTTCGCCGAGAAGCTCAACATGGACCTCATCTGGGTACACGGCGCTTCGACCGTCCTGGAAGCCACGCTGGCGCACTCCCTCAATTCGATCGGGACGCCGACGCTCGTCGTCGAGATGGGGATCGGCCTCCGGCTGACGCAGGCGTACGGCAATCAGCTCACGGAAGGGTTGTTTTCGCTGATGCACCACATGGGGATCTGGGCCGGTGAGCACATCACGCCGCGCACGCCGCTGTTTTCCAGCCGCCAGGAGGACGTCGAGTACCTGAACGCGCCGGTCTCCGGCGTCTTCATCCAGCACCTGGAGCACAACTCCTACGTGCAGGCGGGGCAGGTCATCGGCGAGATCGTCGATCCGCTCCTCGGCGAGAGTCTCCGTGAGATCAAAGCGCCGTGCGACGGCGTGATCTTCACGCTGCGCGACTTCCCGATGGTGGATGAGGGTTCCCTCCTCGGCAGGATGCTCCGCGCCGAAACCATCCGTCCGGAGAAGCTGCTCCTCTACCGGTCCCGCGGCGCCCGTCCGGTTTCCAGTCTGGACCTCGCCAAATTCAGAGGAGGTGAGCAGGCATGAAGAAGATCCTCCTTTTTGAGATGAACAGCATCTATCGGGATGACCTGCGCGTCTACGGCTATCTGTTCGGCGCGGAAAGTCTGGAGAACTGCGAAAAGACGATCGCGGTCGTCGCCGGCATGCGCGGCAATGAGCACACGCAGATCTACGAGGCTTCCCAGCTGGTCCGCCGGTTGACCCTCCTGGAGGAGCAGGGCAAGCTCACTCCGGGCAAGACGATCCTGGTCGTCCCGACCGTCAACCCGTACTCCGTCAATTCGGAGAAGCGCTTCTGGCCGACGGACAACACGGACATCAACCGCATGTTCCCCGGCTACGACAAGGGCGAGACCACGCAGCGCATCGCCGCCTCGCTGTTTGACGTGCTGGACGGCTTCCGGTACGGCATCCACCTGACGAGCCACTACATCTCCGGCAATTTCATCCCGCACGTCTCAATCCAGGACACCGGGCGGGACTACACGGAGTCGGCCAAGGCGTTCGGCCTGGGGTACGTCCGGTTCCGCAAGCCGAGCCACTACGATTCGACCACCTTGAATTTCAACTGGCAGATCTGGAACACGCTGGCCTACTCCATCTACGGCGGAGATGACAAAACCGTCGATGAAGCCGTCGCGGATACCGTGGTGAACGCGATCCTGAATTTCATGCACAACAACGGCATCGTCGAATTCAGCCATCACCGGGGATACATCTCTTCTGTGATCACCAATGACGACCTCGTCGTGATCAAATCCGGCTGCGCCGGATTCTTCCGGAGCCGGGTGCACACCGGCGACCTCGTCGTCCGCGGGCAGAAGATCGCCACGATCACCGACCCGGGAGACGGTCACGTCCTCTCGAAGATCACCTCACCGACGGACGGCATCGTGTTCTTCATCCAGTCCAACCCGCTGGCGTTCGCGAACGGGCAGCTGATGTTGATCGTGAAATAGTATGACAGGAGGACGGTTCTTTTGTCACGTCCCCCTGTCACGTTCAAGTTCGATTAAGGCTCATCCGCTATGATATCTCCTGAACTACTTGAGATCAGGAGATTTATTATGAAAACAATACTCGAAAAAATCCGAATCCATTACAGAAAGGCTGCTGCCATCGCCCTCGCCGGGGTTCTGGCCGTCGGTCTGTCGCTCACGGCACTGCCGGAGACAAACGCGTCCGGAGTGTCCGCCCCGGAGACTGCCGCAGTTGCAGTGTCGACGGAAGTCTCCGAGCCGGCGCCGGACGAAACCGGGCAGACGGAGGCCGAGGCTTCCGAATCTTCAGAGGAGACCGCTTCAGAGGAGACCGCCGGGCACCCTTCGGGCAAGGCTTCCGGTTCACACAAGTCCAAGCCGTCCGGCTCCTCCAAGTCCGGCAAGAGCAAGCCTTCCGGGAAATCATCGTCCAAGAAGAAAAAGAGTTCCGCCTCGACGGCCGTGACGGAGGAAGTCACGGAAACTGCGGAGGAGATCACGGATACCGTGACCGAGGCGGAGGACGCTTCGACCCTCGCGGAGGAAACGCAGGTGACGGAGGAAGAAACGCAAGTGACCGATGACGAAACACAGGCGACTGGCGAGGAAACGGCGGAAACCGGCGAGACCCCGGCGGAATCTCAGGAAGCGGAAGAGCCGGAAACCCCTGAGGTGATTGCCGTCACGGACATCACGGTTTCCGCGGGCAGCAGCACGCTGACGGTCGGTGATACGCTCACGCTCACCGCCTCGGTCGCGCCGGCCGATGCCACAGATCCGGGCGTCACCTGGACCTGCAGCGATACCGGCCTCGCGGAGCTCTCCACGTCCGGCACATCCGCGACGCTGACGGGCATCGCGGCGGGCGAAGTGACAGTCACGGCGATCTCTTCGGACGGCTCGGTGACTGGCAGCTTTACGGTCACAATCTGCGCGGCAGAGGCTGAATGATCGGCGAAGTTGGGTGGATTTATGGGTGAACCACCGTTCGTCACCCAATGATTCACCCAATAATCTCGGCAAAAATGGGTGAGATTCCTCAGAATCAGGGATTCTCACCCATTTTTTTGTAATGATCAGGGTTTTCGTGTACAATAAATACAACATCATCCTGAAAGGACCGTATCCATGAGATCTGACCGTCACCGGCAAGTGCCGCAAAAGAAAAAGAACAGGACGCTGCGGGTCCTGCTTGGGCTCATCGTCCTGCTGCTGATCGCGATCATCGCGCTCCTGGTGTATTCGTACCGGACCGCCAAAGCGTCGCTTGCGATCACCTTCACGGAAGAAGCGCCGACCGTCGAGTTCGGCGGGGAATACCCCGCGCTCGACTACGTCCTCGAAGCTTCCGGGGACGTCTCGCCGGCGGAGACGTTTCTGAACGCGGAGACGCTCGGGACACAGGACTTCACCTACACGGTCTCGAAGCCTCTGTACGGCGGTCTGCTCCGGCCTTCCAGGGCGTTCGAGCTCCGCTACACCGTCGACGACACGGTCGCACCGGCCGTTCTGTGGAGCGGCGAAGGCACCGTGCTGGAACGCGGGACAACGTTTGACATCAACGAGGTGATCTCCTACGGAGACAATGCGGATCCTTCACCGTCCGTGGAAGTCGACGGCGAAGTGGATATGGAAACCGCGGGGGACTACCCTCTGCACATCACCGTGGCCGACATCTCCGGCAATGAGACCGAGTGGGATCTCACCATCGAGGTCGCAGACTCTTTGCCGACCCCGGCGACGAGTTCCGAGCGCACGGACTTCGAGGATTTCATCACCGAGTACGAGGCGGACGGCCGGACATTCGGAATCGACGTATCGGAATGGCAGGGCGACGTGGATTTCGAGGCGGTCCGGACGGCCGGCTGTGAATTCGTCCTCCTGCGGATCGGCTACACGTCCGACGGAGAAATCCGTTCAGACAGCACCTTCGCCCGGAATCTGGAGCGCGCCCGGGCCGCGGGACTCAGGATCGGCCTGTACTTCTACAGCACGGATCAGACGGAAGAAGAAGCCCGCGCCTCCGCGGGTTGGATTGCGGAGCAGCTGGGTGACTGGCGCCCGGACCTGCCGATCGCCTTCGACTGGGAGGACTTCGGGCACTTCCAGGAGTACGGGATGAGTTTTGCGGATCTTGAGCGAAACTACAACGCTTTCACGCAGGCGCTCGCCGAGCACGGCTGCGATTCCATCCTCTACAGCAGCAAAAACCGGCTCGAAGACGCCTGGGCCGGAACCGACGCCGGGCCGGTCTGGCTCGCGCACTACACGGATGAAACAGATTACGAGGGACCATACCGGCTCTGGCAGGCCTCCTGCACCGGCAGGATCGACGGCATCGAGGGCGCGGTCGACCTGGATATCCTCTACGAATAGTACGGCGGAAGAACCGTCCCCCTGTCATACTTCAGATCCCGTACACGTCCGCGACCTTCCCGCGCAGGTAGTCGATGTAGTATTTCGGGTCGAACGCCTCGCCGAGCACGCGGTCCAGCAGCTCTGCCGGCGTGTACCGGCATCCGTGGCGCCAGATGTGCTCGCGATTCCAGTCGTTGACCGGGCCAAACTCGCCCGCCGCGATGCAGCCGTCCACATCTACGGTCTCCTTCATCTTCGCCAGGAACTGCGCGCCGTAGGCGTTCCCGAGCGCGTAAGACGGGAAGTACCCGATCGCGCCGCCCGCCCAGTGGCTGTCCTGCAGCACGCCGCGCCGATCGTCCGGCACATCGATGCCGAGGTACTCCTTGTACAGCCGGTTCCACTCCGCCGGCAGATCCCGGACAGCGAGGTCGCCGTCCATCACGCGCTTCTCCAGCTCATAGCGGATCATGATGTGCAGGCAGTAGGTCACCTCGTCGGACTCCGTCCGGATCAGGGACGGCTGCACCTTGTTGACCGCGCGGTAGAATTCCTCCGCGTCCCGGTCCGCGAGCTGCTCCGGGAACAGTTCCGCGAGCTTCGGGAACACCATC
>CAYLSR010000036.1:0-10171 GCA_964385855.1 uncultured Mogibacterium sp. | reverse complement strand
AGATCCTCGAGCGTCAGTCCGGTCTCACCCGCGAAGAGCGACGCGAACATCTTCAGCTGATCCAGATGCGGAGTCATGCTCTGCTGCTGGAACTGCCCGATCGTCGGCTTGTCACCATCCTGGTCCTTCGTGATCTCGAGGACAGCAGACATAGCCGCGGACCATTTATCGATCGGCTCCGCATCCGGATCCGTTCCGAGAACATACTTCTGCGGGATCGAATAGAACTCTGCAGCGATCTCAGATCTCTTTACGGTCCTCATGGCTGAATCCACGATACTCATGCAGGATCTGCTGATATGCGAGTGTCCGAACGGGCGCATCGCATCCGGCCGATAGATGATCGGAACCAGAAGCGGATATGGAGCGGGATTCGTGCTGACCTCTTCGCTCTTGTCCTCCGCATAAAAGTAATGCGTCTCTCCCGGCAGGAACCATGCTTCGACTGTCGGTCTGCCTTTTTCATTCCGGTCAAGGATGGCATATCCTTCTTTCAGCATGCCGGTGATCGGATCGATGATGCCGGTCGCATTCGCTCCGTCGAGGACCTGCATCCGAGGGAAGCTGTCCTCATCTGGGCTGATGTAGATGAAGTCGCAGGAGCTGATCAGAGCGCCCAAGACTGCGCTCGGGAACAGGACATCCGGATTGTTCATCTGGTAGATCTCGTTCATCATGAAGTTGTCATTCACAAACTCCCGGAAGACCAGCCGGTCCGCCATCGAGTCGACAGCCTTCGCACACCAGCCGAGGCAGTTCATCCAGGAACGCAGCTTCGGAGGCGTGCTGATCTGGAAGTCTGCCGCGAGGTGCTTCATCTCGTAATAGTTATAGCGTTTCCTCACCCGGACTTGCTTGTTTTCCAGTTTGGTCCTGAGGTAGTTAACTCCGTAAGGCATTGTTCTGTTCTCTCCTTCACAGTCTCGGCTTCTCCTTCGGAAGCCCTGACGCTCCAAGCGCCTTCAGAAGCGTATTGTTTTTCATGTTATCCCGTGCGGCCAGCACATCCTCCGGATATACATTCGCGATGGCCGTAAAAGACGCGTCATGTGTACTTGCCGCGAACTGCCCTTTGGACATGCCTGTCGCCGCTCCCGCGACTTCATTCCCGACACTCTGCAGCCAGGAATGGACCTCAGGGCTCTTGAACAGCTCGACCACAGCGCGCTTGTCCAGGACTACTTTGACTTTCTTTGCCATATATTGACCTCCTGTGCGAGATATATGTGCAGTGATGGCGGGCTGCCTGAGCCAACGGGCCCGACGGTCCCCATGCCCCCATTTTCATGAGCATATGCATTTATGGCCACACACTGTCAGCGTTCAGTGCTGATTGAAGCTCATCCAGTCAAAGGTGGCAGGCAGTACCCGGTTGCTTATGATCTGCTGGACCTCCACAGACTTCCTCTCCAGGAGCTTGTCGCTCTTCTGCCTGTTGCAGCATCTGTGAGTCAGCTGGAGGTTCTCCCGACTGGATGGGTGACCTCCCTTGCTGACCGGGATGATATGGTCTATGGCCGGGCTCAGAGGGTGCGGCGGCTTGAGAGTCTTATCCACCGGCTTCCCGCAGAGGGCGCACACAGACTGGGTGGCCAGTATCCACTTTCTGTTCTTCTCGAATTGTGTCCTGTGAGGACCTTCTCTGTCAGATCGTTTCATGATCACTCCAATGAAAAACGCCACTCGATTGAGTGACGTTTCTCGTGATTCACTTGTCGTGTTCCTTCAGGTCCTTCAGTATGAGCCACTCGATATAGTTGCTCAGGGACCGCCCTTCTTCATCCGCTCGCTTTTGAGCGGCTTCTTTCAGCGTTGGTGTGATCCTCATCTGGATGACAACATTACGCTTTTCCTCGTTGTGCCCCGCCTTCATCGTCTGCGTCTCCGTTCTCGAAGAATCACGGCAACAACAATAGCCGTTAATACAGGTATCGCGTATCTCATTATTGCTCTAACAATGAGCAGCATGTTATAATAATTGCAGGGCGAGGCGGATTCCCCGCCCTGCATCTTGGCTTTACTGTTTGATCATCCAATCGATTAGTCGAAGGATGAGTTCTACCAGTAATCCAGCGCCTGTCGCTACTGCGAGATCTTCGATTCTTTCGCGGTGGCGATTTTCTTTGCGCTTCTCGTGTTTGCCGCTCATTGCTTTGTACCTCCTTTCTGATTTTATAATATCATATTGTAGGTACATTGTCAATACATTTTTATATTAATTATGAGATTTTTTCAGCCTCCCTGTCTGCCAAACGAAAAGGAACCGGACTGATCCGGTTCCCTTCCGAGGAGTACGCATGATGAAAAACTTGTCTTGTTCTGCACCTACACCATATCACAGGGAGGGGGGTGTAAAACAGTGTAACTTTTCTCGGACCTGCTTCAGCGCCTTCTTGTGGAGGTACCTCGAAACGTGGTGCGGGTCGTATTGGAGGTCGTCAGAGACCTCCCGCCACGTCATGCAGAGTACATACCGATCGAACAGGAGCCGGCTGCATACAACGTCCTCAATGGAGCTGATAGCCTGCTCGATCTCATTCCTCGCATTCCATGCCTGATCCACAGCACGGAGACGATCAGCCTTCAGATCTGCCAGCTTTGCAGCGAGTCTTGCGGTCGGATCCGAAAGGGAGCTGCCGCGCGGCATGCCGTCATTGTTTGGCGTCAGCCCTTCGATCTCCGCTTCCAGCTTGATGATATCCAGCTCATACTGCCGGATCTGCTCCGTCAGTTTCCTGTACCGGAGCAGGAACTCTTTTTCTGTCATTTCCTCCTCCTGAACATCCTGTCCCGGTGGTTCGAAAGCGCCCACTGGTTCTGCCGTTCCTCGAAACGCTTAACGAGCATTTCGTTCCTGGCCTTTGACCATTCCAGATACGCCTCACAGGTGGAATGGCATGTCTCGGTCCTCTCTTCGCACTCAAAGCACGGTACCTTTTTCATCAGCGTCCCCCATATGACAAGGGGCGGGCGGGTAAAGTTCGCTGGTTATGATGAATCAAGTCAATACAGGAGATGCCTCCTTTCTTGTTTTGAAAATCTTTAAAAATAAGGGAATGCCCGCCCCTTGATCAGCTAATCCTCATCGTCGAGGCCATCGAGCAGCTCCTGCAGCCACTCATCCTCGAGATCATCCTCCCTATCCGCGAAGACGAGCGCAGTGACCGTCATGCCAAACACCGCGCCGAGGAGGAATATAATCAATGCCTTAATCACGCTTCCCCCTTCAGCTTCTTCCGCTCTTCGATCTTCAGGATCAGATCCATAAGCGCCTGATTATAGATCTTCTTCTGCTCGTCCTGGATCCCAATCATCATCATGTCTGCGATCAGGATCATCAGCTCGTCCAGTGTCATATCGCGTCACTCCTTTCCAGATCTCCATGAAGTCATCGAGCCTCATGGTGACCTTCCACTCTTCCCGGTTCTTCCGGTGCATCACCACCGGGATCTCATGCTTCCCGCAGTCCTGCTCGGACTGGACGAGAGCCTTCTCCACGTTGAGGGTCTCGACCCTCTTACACTCGATATGCAGGCCGGGAACGCCGACAACGTCAGCGTCCCCATTGATCCCCGCATATTGCTGGCCGCGTCTGGCCTCATAGCCGTATTCCTGGAGCCTGTGGGCGAGCTCAAGCTCGCCCCTCTTGCCCTTATCCCTTGACGTTTTCCCCATCAGTCGCCGCCTTTCCCTTGCAGGCCGGACACAGCTTTGTCCTGGCTGCATGATCTACGAACGCCCTGCCGCACGACTTGCATGTGTGGCGGTAATTCTTCAGCACTTTCTCCCCGTTTCCCTGCCACAGATCGCACTCGGACGGCTTCGCCTCTCTGGACTTCCCTGTGAGCAGATTGTAATCGCAGGTCTTGGTCGATATGGCGAAATAACCACACTTCCTGCACTCTTTCCGCCGGGACACGATATCCGCTTCAGTCAGCCTCGGGTCCTCGATCGGCTTCACCGGGGGGGGGCATTGTGGGACAGTCGGTGATGATCGGCTGTCCGGCTGTGCTGCCGCAAGTGATCTCGATCGGCTTCACCCAGGGCTGATATGGTGCCGGTGCAGTGATGGTCGCCGTCCTCTCCAATGCCTTCAGCTGCTCGTCCAGCTCCGCGCTCAGGAGCCTGCTGAGCTTCTCGATCGCGTCATCGGCCTCCGCGTTATCGAGCGGCAGCAGTATCCCGCACAGGAACGCCGTCAATTTCATTGCATCAGCGATGTCTTTAATCTTCATCTTCGGGTCTCCTTCTCTTGTTCCGAACAGTCCTCGGGAGCTTCGGCTCCTTGGCCGGCTTCATCTTCGCGAGGCTCTCCTCGATCCATGCCACATTCGCCTGCAGCTGATAGAACCTGTTCCAGAGCTCAGCAGTCCGGATCAGAGGGTTCGACTTTCTCCGGAGCTCCTGCAGCTCATGCTTTTCCTTCTCGAGCATCCGGCGGAAGTCCTCCTCCGTGTCGAGACTGTAATTCCTGATCGTCGGCACCAGCATCACGGAGCCACCTCCTCCACGATGGGCTCTTCGAGATAGTTCTCGAAATTCTCGAGGTTGAACAGAGTCTTTGGCCGGAGGTACCCGGCCATCTTCGGATCCGAACCCCACATGGCCACCTTGTTGTCGATGACATCGCGGATCAGCTCCTCGGAGTAGGAACCGAGCAGAGACTCGGCGAGGCTGAGGTTGGTGTCGGTCTGCTGGAAGGCGCGGCCGGCTCGTTCGTTCAGGTACATGATCAAATCACCGGCGGAAGAGAGGGCGGTAGGCTTGCCTACCCCTTTCTCATTCTCATTCTCATTCTCATTCTCCTTCTCATCTTGAATGTAGTGGTTTTCACTTTCAAAACCACTGGTTATTTTTTCAGAAACCACTGGTTTTTTTCGAGGCCTTCCGCCCTTGCTTCCGTCGGCAAATCGCTTCTTGTTGGAGTCGATCGCTGCCTTCAGCTGGATGAACAGACCCAGCTTCGTGCCGCTCATGTCCGGCTCGATCTCATCGAAAGCATAGCTGCAGAGGGCCTCGATGAACGGGAGCCGGTCCTTTTTCGGGAGGCAGCAGATCGCGTCCCAGAACGATCGATAAAACACAAAGCTATTCCTTTCCATGTATCGTGCCTCCTAACCTAAAACGGGATATTATCGTCCGTTGCCGAGAAGGCATCCTCTACGGTCCTCTGCAGAGGCTTGTCTTCCGGGATCGTGTAGTTGCCTGCCGTGATGTCGGACGCCGGCTTCGTATAGAGCGGCTTTGTCGTCCACCCTGTCTTTCCGGATCCGTCCGAGAACCGGAACTCTTCTCTCCGGAATACGACGCCGATCCGCTTGCCGATCATGCCCTTGACGTTCAGCTCCTCGTCCGGAGTCCACAGCTCCACATCGATGTCATCCAGAGCGCCTCCGAGGCTGTTCAGGGATCTTGAAGCGTTCTGCCCGGTCTGATCATAGACCCAGACACTGAGGACGCCTTTCCACTTTGGAGACTGGCTGCGTTCCCTATCCGCGTTATAACGTTCCTGGAAGAAGCCCCTGTACTCTCCCTCGGCGATGTCGATCGCGATCCTGATGACGTCGATCCCGCTCGGGGTCACGTCCTCCCGGACGTTCTTGATCACGCAGACATAGCCGTCTGCAGGCAGCTGCCTGCCATTCCCATAATTCTCCGGCTTATAACCATTCGGCTTTCTCATCTCGTACCTCCTAAAACTCTTCCAGTGCCTTGAGCACCAGCGTGATATCATTCGGGACCTCTTTCTGTTCGAAAGCTCCCAGCGGTGATTTTGCAGTCGACTTGTCGCTCTGGGTCTCGAAGACGTACCGGCCGTCGACACACTTGGCCAAAAGGACGGTGCTGAACTTCGACTCCAGGACGATCTTGTCGAGCTTCTTCCCGGATGTCTTTATCCTGGTAAACATGAATCCATTATCGTCATGTTCCGTCTGCGTATGGCAGACGAAGATCGGCGTGAGATCCTCCCGGACCTTCAGGGCTGTATCGACGAGCTCATAGATGCATGCAGCCAGATCGACCCACTTGTCGTAGCCCTTTTCCTTCATCCGCCGCATCTCATCGGCGACCATGATGCCGTTCAGGGTGTCGAAGACGATCACCTTGATGTGCCGGTACTCTTCGCTGAAGTTGACCGTCTTCAGGATCCCGATCGCGACCTTGGGATCGTCTGTGACGACATAGTTCTTGGCGTCCTTGTTGAAGTCCTTTCTCCAGCCTTTCCAGCTGAGGCCCTTCTTATCGCAGTCCACATAGAGCGTGGATGCCGGGTCGAGGTTCCGGAAGCTCGTCGTCTTCCCGGATCCGGACTCTCCCATGATGCAGATCGCACTTGCCATGCTGCACCTCCTACCTGATCCGGAGGCTTTCGCCCCGCTCACCGATGGATCCATAAGACAGATCTCCGGTCTCCTCGATATACTTACGTATTGCGTCCTTGTCCGGCTCGATCGTGACTCTCGTCAGCTCCTCCGGCAGCTCCTCTGCAGGCGGGATCTCCACGATCGGCGCCTTGCCTCCGTTCTTGACGATCGCGAACGAGAACACGCCGGAGCTGAACTTCCTCATGCCGGTCTGCGCCATAGCGGCCTGCAGGTTGTTCTTCAGGCGCTCGATGCTGTTCTCGCAGACCTTGCGCTTCTCAGCGAGGCGCTTCTCCTCTTCGCGGTACATCTTAGCCTCCGCTTCGAAGTTGCGGATCACGCGGGCATAACCCTCTGCCTTCTCCTCGAGGTTTCCGGCCGTGTCTTCCAGCATGGCTGCGATCGCGGTCTCAAGCTCCGGATCCTCAGCAGCCCGGACCAGCGCGTCGGCAAGCTGCTGGAACTGCGCGGTCAATTCATACAGTGTCATATTCTTCCCTCCTTGATTTCTTCAAGGATGTCATGTAAAATAATAAGTGGGTTTGGTGCGTCCTTCGGGACGTGCCTTTTTACATGCATCCTTTTGCCTCCAGATCGGCGATCCGCTCGGCGACCGCCTTAGCCCTGAACTTATACCGTCTTCCGTCCTTGATCATCGGCACACCCTCCAGGCATGCCTTGATCTTCGAATCATCTATTCCCATGTACCCGGCCAGCTGGCTGATGCACGGCCAGTATCCGCAGACCTCCACGATCTCGGAATAGATGTCCTGGACTCTCTCCTTCCTGCTCTTCATGAGAAGATCACATCCCTCAAGAGCCATGCACCGGCAGCGATCATAACGACCGGCCAGAACAGCGACTGGCTGTCTCCGCTTGCGACTCCCAGCAGCAGAAGCAGCGTCCCTAATACGTGCTTCATTCCTCTTCCTCCTTTTTCTCCCTGACAAAGACGAGCTCGATCTTCGTGTCGTCCACAACATGCTGCGCGGCTTCTTCAGCGAAACCGACTGCGTCATCCAGGTTCTCAAACGAAAAGCTGATAAAGCTGATCTCAACAACGTACTCCATGGTCCCTCCTTCCTACGCCCATTCCGGGTGTTCGATAACTTTGACTGTGGTCCGTCCGGTCCTCGGCGAAAAGATAAAGCGGTATTCGCCCTTCACCTGATGCTTCCTCCGGAACGTGGCCTGCTCCGTTTCGGACAGCTTGCCGGCGATCTGCATCACCAGCGTCTTCCTGTCCATCCTGATCCACATGTGCTGTCTCCTTTCTTGTCGTTGCGTATTTGGGATATTTTAATTAAAAAAAATCTCGCGAGGATCATCGATATCAAGTACATCACAGATTCGGATAACCTCTCCAAGTCTGAACTGTCGTTCACCGAGAATTTTCCGACTCATTGAATTCGTTGATATTCCAATCTCTTTCGCGAGTCTTTCTTGACTATAACCCTTTTCCGCCATCTTGCCCTTGAGAATATTCGCGTTCACGGCGACCTCCTTTCTCCTGTTGCATATTTGGGATGATTCGACTATACCACTTGTCCGGGACTCTGTCAACCCAAATTTGCAACTTTGTTGAAAAATTTGTTGCGTATCTAACACGGTTGGTGTATTATAAAGTCACTTACTATATGAAAGGAGTCGTCTCATGTCGGATGAAAAAATGCTTAAAATAGTAAAGCGAATCAAAGATCGCAGACAGGCTCTTGGGCTGAGTTATCAAGATTTGGCAGACAGAACGGGAATGAGCAAGTCTACACTTCAGCGATACGAGACCGGAGCGATAAAAAACATACCACTTGACAAGCTGGAAGTGTTGACTTCCGCCCTCGGTATCGATCCAGTGGAACTTCTTGATCTGCTGAAGCAGGTCCCCCTCTACGAAGTCGCCGCTGGGCCGGGACGTATCAACAGCGACTATGCCACTGAAACCACCTCCCTGCTGAACCTGAAAGAAGGAGAGTTTGTTGCCACGGTTCGCGGATCCAGCATGGCGCCGACCCTGCAGGACGGAGATTTGGTTATCATCCGGCAACAGGGTGTCCTGGATCATGACGGGCAGATCGCGCTGGTTAAGATAAATGGGGATGAATCAACAATCAAAAGAGTCAAGAAGATCAAGCAAGGTTTATACATCTACGCGGATAATCCATCTGTATTCTCACCGATCGTCTTCACGGAGCAGGAAATCGGAGAGCTGCCTATCAGCGTAGAAGGAGTGGTCGTTCGGTACGTGAGGGAGCTGTAACTTGCTTAACGCAAGTAAAAACCGCCCCTGCGCCAACAGGGACGGCCAGCCGGTAATGCTACCAACCGAAAACTACATCAACATGGTATCATTGCCGGTCTTTGATTTCAAGGGCTTTTTGTGTGCCCGGAAAGGAGCAATGATATGGCAAGAGTGAGAAGAACATTCGAATGGCAAGGTAAAGAGGCTTTCTGAAATCATTGTAACGAATATAAAAATATTTGTAAAACGTATTGACAAATACTATTATATTTGTTATTATAATTACAGGAGGTAACCAATATGAAAAGCTACTCATCAAGGGAAGTGATCAAAATACTGGAAGCTGACGGATGGTACTTGGTACAGGTTGTTGGAAGTCATCACCAGTTCAAACACCCAACAAAACCCGGGCGGGTGACAGTCAAGAATCCTACAAAGGACATCCCGCGAAGAACACTAGACAGTATTGAAAGACAGTCGGGGCTTAAGTTCAGATAAGCCCCGACTCCCTCGGGAGTTTGTATAGAAGAATGGAGGAATCGAAGATGAAAAAGAAGGACAGATATTACTATCCGGCAGTGTTTACGTATGAGGACGGTCAGGAAATCGCGGTGGTCTTTCCGGATCTTGACGTAGCAACCAGCGGGATCAATGATCAGGATGCGCTGGTTTCCGCTCGTGAGTGTCTCGGTATTGCCCTGCTCGGGCTTGAAGATGATGGTGATCCTATTCCTGAACCATCGGCTCTTTCGGATCTTGAAGTAGATAGCAACGAAAGAGCCGTCCTCGTTGATGTGTTCATGCCGTCAATCCGCATGGCTAATGTGAACAAGTCTGTCAACAGGACGGTAACCCTTCCGGCATGGCTCAATGCGGCAGCTCTTGAGAACAACATCAACTTTTCTCAGGTCCTGCAGGACGCGCTTAAGGCACAACTCGGGCTGTAAGTGGTAACTGGTAAACTGTAAATGTATACAATTTGACAACCTGAATCCGGGGTGATATTATACTATTACGTTAACAAGCCCTAGATATTAGGCAGCCCAGTGATAAGGGTCATGCCGAAATCTAGGGCTTCACTAGCATCTGGAGGTTTTATGGCAAAAACAGCTATATTTATTGATGGAGGATTCTACAGGAGCCGGGCTGCACGACTTTGGGGAAAGAAAACACCTGAAAAACGAGCAGACGAATTATATGCATACTGTCAACAGCATATGCACAGAGTGCGAAACGAAGAACCAGATCGTCAATTGTATAGAATCTTTTATTATGACTGCGATCCCATATCTAAAGTCGTTTATCATCCGTTTTTGAAGAAAAATATCGACTTCAGTAAAAGTGAAACATACCGGTGGACAATGGACTTTTTCGGTTGTCTAAAGCGCCAAAGGAAAATGTGTCTTCGAAAAGGTGTTTTGCTTGATTCTAGAGCATCTTTCATTATCCACCCTGATAAAATGAAGGAACTTCTCTCCGGTAAAATAACAGTCGAACAGCTCGAAGAGAGAGACTTCAGTCCAAGCTGGTCTCAAAAAGGTGTGGATATGAAGCTTGGTATCGATATAGC
>CAYLSR010000035.1:7437-10290 GCA_964385855.1 uncultured Mogibacterium sp. | reverse complement strand
GCCTTCTTTGGCCATCTGGACGTAGCCCTGGATCGCGAGGTGCGCCGGACAGGCCGTCTTACATGGAGACGTACCGGTCTCGTAGCAGTTGATCTTCGCGTCTTCGCGGTAGTTGTAGTTCCACTTGGTGGCCGGCCAGGACTTCCTGTCCGGCAGTTCCGACTTCGGATACTTCACCGGGCCGTCCTTGGTGCAGAGCTTCTGGCCGAGCTTTGCGGCGCCGACCGGACAGACCTCGACGCACTTGCCGCAGGCCACGCACTTCTCCTTCTCCACCTCCGCGCGGTACGCGGAAGCCGAGAGGTTCGGGGTGTTGTACAGCTGCGAGGTGCGGAGCGCATTGCAGACGCCGGCCGCGCAGTTGCAGATGGCAACGATCTTGTTTTCACCGTCGATATTGGTGATCTGGTGGACATAGCCGTGGCGCTCCGCGCGCTCGAGGATCTCCATGGCCTCCTCGCGCGTGATGTAGCGGCCGATCCCGCGGTCATCCATGTACTCCGCGAGGTCGCCCATCGCCATGCAGAATTCGCCCTCGATCTGGCCGGAACCCTCGCCGCGCATCGTCTGCTGACGGCGGCAGGTGCAGATGCCGACCCCGTACTTATCGTATTTGTCGAGCCATTTCGAGATGTGCTCGACCGGCACGGACTGATTCTCCGCCTCGATGGCCTTTTCAATCGGGATGACGTGCATGCCGACGCCGGCGCCGCCTTCCGGGATCATCTGCGTGATGCCGCCCAGCGGCAGCTGGGTCATGAGGTTGAAGAACGTCGCCAGCTTCGGGTGTTCCTCTACCAGCTTGTCCTGCATCATCATGAACTCCGCGGACCCCGGTACGAAGATTGGCAGTTCATACTGCTTGTGATGATCCTCGTCTTTAGAACGGTTCTGCTCGATAATGCCGATCCAGCGGAGATCTTCGACCATCTTCGTCGTGTCCTCGATGGACATCTTGTTCATCTCCGCGAGCTCCGGGATCGAGTACGGCGTACGGAGCTTCTTGAAATTCAGGCAGAACCGTGCCTGCTCCTTGGTGAGGATCTCATCGAGCATCCAGTACTCCGGATCACCGTAGTTGAGCTTGTGCGTAAACTTCTTGACATAGCGGTCCGTGATGAGCGTCGCGAGCTTCAGGATCAGCTTCGCTTTCTCCGGATCTTCCGGCACGTAATCCGGATCCGGCCAGAAATCGTTCTCATTGATCATCGGATCGCCGATTTTCCACTCTTCCATCGTTCTTGGCATGTTCTTTTCCCCTCTCCTGTTTATACTGTCCTGCTGAGCTGTATTGGCCGATTTTTTCCGGTTTCCGGATCTGCGCCGCGGGCATCGCAAGCGCTAGTCCTCCGGCACCGTAATCTCCTTGATCCTGGCTTCGTTCCCCTGCAGCAGCCAGGTCTTCGGGCTGCCGCAGTGCGGACAGGTGCGCCCGTACTTTACGGTCTCGTACGTCTGCTTGCAGTCGTCGCACCAGGTGATCGCCGGGATGGTCTCGAGCACCAGCTCCGAATTTGCCAGAACCGGATTGCGCGGCTTAAAATAGTTCCAGCAATCCACGAAGTACTCCGTCATGATCCCGGAGACCTCACCGATCTCCAGCACCACCGAACAGACCTCTTTGATTTCGTTCTCCTCCGCGATCTCCCCGACCGTCCTGGCGACGTTCATGACGATCCCCAGCTCGTGCATACAAGACCTCCATTGTCATATTCTTAACATGATTATACCCCCCGGGGGGATTGTTATACAATTCAGATTCTGGTATAATTTATTCGGTTACGGAATAAATAATGGAATAATTCGATACATCTAACCGCGTTCCGGAGGAGCACCATGGAAACCCGTTACCTTAAAGAATTCGTCACGCTCGCGCAGCACCTGAGCTTCAGCGAGGCGGCCGCGGAGCTGTACATCTCCCAGTCCTCGCTGTCCAAGCACATCAAGGCGCTGGAGCAGGAGCTCGGCGAGAGCCTGTTTCTGCGGACGACCCGTACGATCCGGCTGTCGGAAGCGGGCCTGCAGTTCCTGCCCTTCGCCCGGAAAGTGACCGACCTCGTGGAGGAAGCCGACCACACCCTGGGCGAACTCCGGCGCCGGCAGTCCAACGCGCTGACGATCGGCGTCATCCAGAACCCGCAGTACTACGACCTCGCGCGCTACATGATCAGCTTCCGCGATTCCCACCCGGCTCTGACCTTCAACCTGATCGAATCCGACGAAGCGGGGCTCATCGAGATGTTCCGCCGGAAGCAGTTCAACCTCTTCACCGCCTTCCCGCCGGAAGACGAAGACGCCGGCTACTGCTTCATGCCGATGGTGCGAAGCCGGATGCTCGCGATCGTCCGCCGGGATCATCCGGCCGCCGCGCTCGACTCGGTCTCATTGGAAGATCTCCGGGACGAACATCTGCTGCTGCCGACCCGCAACTCCACGATCTCCCGGCTGACGCTGGAAGCCTTCCGCAAAGCGGGAATCTCTCCGTACCTGCTGTATGAAGGGAGTTCCATCGGCTGCGTCGATCTGGTCAAGGCCGGCATGGGCGTCTCCCTGCACGCGCGGGAGTTCGCGGCGCACGTCCGCGAGGACCCGGAGCTCCGCTGCATCCCGATCGAACCCGCCATCGAATTCACCTACGGCATGGGCTACCGCAAAGAAGCGGAGCTGACCCGCGCGGAACTGCTGTACTTCAACCACATGCAGATCTACCGGCTGCAGCCGGAGCAACAATAAGACTCTCAGGAGGATTTACATGACTCAGCATACCATCTGCCTGCTCAACGATTCATTTCCGCCGATCATGGTAGGGTGCCGGGGACCAGCCCCGGCTGATCCAGGGTATTCGAAGGAGAG
>CAYLSR010000035.1:1825-7427 GCA_964385855.1 uncultured Mogibacterium sp. | reverse complement strand
CGATGGGGTCGCGAACGCGGTCGTCAATTACGCCGCGCAGATCGAGCGCGCGCACGGTCACGCCCTGGTCGTCACGCCGGAGGTCCCCGGCGCGGATGACAGCGGCTATCCGTTCCCGGTCGTCCGCTACCCGAGCATCGACACCCGGAAGCTCATCGGCTATGTGACCGGCTATCCGTTCTCGCCGGAAGCCGCCTACCGCATCCGGGAGGAAAAGACCTCGCTCCTGCACCTGCACTGCCCGATCGCGTCCGCGCTCCTGGCGCGCCAGATCCGGGAGTCGCAGGACCTGCCGCTCGTCCTGACGTGGCACACCAAGTACGACATCGACATCGCAAACGCCATCCACGGCAAGCTCCTGCAGGAGGGCGCCCTCCGCGCGCTCCTGCACAACGTCAACGCCTGCGATGAAGTCTGGACCGTGAGCGAAGGCGCCGGGGAAAACCTCCGGTCGCTCGGCTACGAGGGCGACATCCTCGTCATGCCGAACGGCGTGGATCTGCCGCATGCGCAGGCAGACGAAAAGACGGTCCGCGAGGCCGTCAGGGACTACGATCTTCCGGACGGCGTCCCGGTCTTCCTCTTCGTCGGACGGCTGATGTGGTACAAGGGGATCCGCATCATCCTGGACGCGCTGAAACTGCTCCTGGAAGAGCACCGGGATTTTCGCATGATCTTCGTGGGGAACGGCACGGACGCGGAAGAGATCCGCGCGTATTGCCGGGAGCTGGGATTGGATGAAAAGTGCTTCTTTACCGGGGCGATCCGGGACCGGGACCTGCTGCGCGCCTGGTACACGCGGGCCGACCTCTTCCTCTTCCCTTCCACCTTTGATACGAACGGGCTGGTCGTCCGGGAGGCGGCCGCGAGCGACCTGGCGACGGTGATGGTCCGGGGCAGCTGCGCCGCGGAGGGCGTTACGGACGGGCAGAACGGCTTCATGATCGACGAAAACGCGGATTCGCTCGCCGCGATGCTCCGGCAGCTCGGCGAGGAGCCGGAGCGGATGAAGCAGGTCGGCGAAGCGGCCGGACGGGAGCTCTATCTCTCGTGGGCAGACGCGGTCGCACAGGCGTACGACCGCTACGAAGCCGTGATCGACAACTACCGGAGCGGCCGCTATCCGAAGCGCCTCTCGATCGAAGACGGGCTCTACAAGTCGCAGGGTGAATTGATGGAAGCGATGGGTTTCATGGATTCGATCCGCCGCGACACGCAGGCGGAGCTGAAAGCCCGGATGACGGAGACCCGGACAGAGCTGGAAGCCCGGGTGACCGCGCGGCAGACGGAGCTGGAAGCGTTCCGGCAGGAGCGCATCGCGGAGTGGAAGGCCCTGCAGGAGGAATTCCGGCAGGAGATGCGCTCCGGCAGGGACCAGTTCCGGGAGAAGTTTGATGCGCTGAATGAAGAATTCCAGAAAGAACTGGAGCGGAGAAGCGCCGAGATGTGGGACCGGCTGGAGCGGTACCTCTGACGCCCGGGCAGTGCATCTCCTGTCAGAATGATATGCGCATGATCTGATGCAGCTGTAGGATCAGATCATGTGCTTTTTTTGTTCCATTTTGCTTAAATCAGTTATTATTTTATAAAAATATAATTTAATATTGCAAAATGCTGTAATATTTGATATTATATTTTCAGGTCTTTTATTGGAGGTTCGTATGGAATTACTGAAAGAGTTAACACAGGCCTGGGGTGTTTCCGGCAGAGAAAAAGAAGTCCGCAAGATCATCCGCAGAGAAGTCGAACCGTACGCGGATGAAATGCTTACGGATGCTCTTGGCAATCTGATTGTCCTTAAAAAGGGCCGTGCAGGAAAAGAGAATAAAAAGATCATGTACTCCGCGCACATGGACGAGATCGGCTTCCAGGCGACGCACATTGAAGATGACGGCCGCATCAAAGTATGCAGCGTCGGATTCACCTGGGCGGCGGCGATCTATAACGACAAGGTCTGCTTCCAGAACGGTGTCATCGGTGTTGTCGGATGTGACGGCAAAATCGAAGAAGCTTGCAACCGTTCGCAGGAACTGTATATCGATATCGGCTGCACCACGCGCGAGCAGACGGAGCAGCATGTTAAAGTCGGCGATTACTGTGGATTCGTCGGAGCATGGCACGAACTGCAGAACGGTCGGATCTCCGCGAAGACGTTCGATGACCGCGTCGGGTGCTATGTCCTGATCGAAGCGCTGAAGCACAATACCGGTCAGTATCCGAATGACATCTACTATGTCTTCTCCGTACAGGAGGAGGTCGGATGCAGGGGCGCAGTCGTTGCCGCGGAGCGCATCAAGCCGGACATCGGCGTTTCGGTCGACGTTTCTCCGGATCACTTCTATCCTTGCGATCTGAAGGGCGCGAATGAAGTCGGCAAAGGTGTCGGCGTGACGATCGGAAATCCGTCTGCCATGCTCGATGAGTATCTGGTCGATGAGATGCTGTCCTGCTGCGAAGAGAACGAAATCCCTTATCAGCGCGATGTCATGGACCGCGGCGGCACCGACGCACAGAGCATCAACCGTGCCTATTACGGTGTCCGCGTCGCCGGGATCTCCATCATCGACCGTTATCCGCACAGCCAAAGCTCGGTCATCGCAAAGTCCGACGTGGAGGCTTCGATCCGTCTGATCGATCGGTATTCCGATAAAATCTTCAGATTCGAGGAGTAATTATCTTCATTTTCTCCATAAATATCATAGAAAAAACGTGGATTTTATAAAAAGTCCCCGTTTTTTCTTTTAACCGACAGATTACATATGGTATAATTAATTATCGTTATATTGCAAAATCATCCACACTTGCGAGGTTTTGATCATGGGAACAGATCCCACTTTATCCGAAAGAATTTATGATGAGCTGTATCGAGATATCACACGTCGCAGATTGAAATGCGGTCAGAACCTGACACTGAACATGCTCAAGGAACATTTTAACGTCAGCCACACTCCGATCCGTGAAGCGTTGACGCGTTTAGCTGCCGACGGGCTGGTTTCCTATTCCACGAATAAGGGCATGAAGGTCATCGAGTTCAGCGAAGTGGAGATACGCGAGATCTTCCAGTTCACCGCAGAGTTGGAAACCGTTGCGATCAAGCTTTGTTCCAATTCGTTCACGCTGGCCCCGCTGACCAGCGAGCTGGAACACATCATCCAGGAGGAATCGGAAGCGCTGAAAACAGGAGATATTAAACGCTGGGAGTCTGTTGCGGGAAAATTCCATGAGCTCTTTTTCACTTATTCGGGAAACCGCTATCTTGTGGAGGCTTCTCACCGCATGGGGGCCAGGATGGAGCTGATGTCCAACATCTATTCAAAAGAAGAGCGCTTTACGACGATTCATCAGCGTCATTCCGAGATCTATAACGCCATTAAGGACAGAGATTTCGACAAGGCCTGCGATCTCGTACATGCACACCTGCAGTTCAGCATGGTCGACGCTCTGCAGGGCTACAAGGAAGAATGTTGATGATATATCGTCTGATCAAACAGCAAACGGCTGACGCGGTCCCCTTCAGGGGCTTCATCAGCCGCTTTTTTATGCTTTCCGGGCTTTCTGCTCAGCCGGTCATTCCGGATCGACCATATCGAGCTTCGCGCGGAAGCTGATCTCCCTCGGTGTATCGAGCTTGTCGAACCGGATGATGTGGGCTTTGCGGACCAGGTCCGCATCGAGCACGGTCCCGGTCCCGAAGACTTTGTGATGCACGCGCTGCCCGGGCTGCAGGACCTCGGGACCGTTTCCGGTCCCCAGCCAGGCATCCTTGTGGCGGATGTACTCACGCGCCTCCCGGATGAGCCGCTCTTCCGGTTCGCGCGTGTATTCCAGAAGGTCCTGATCGATGTCCAGAATGAACCGGGACGGATAGCGCGGTGAACCATCCAGGTTGCGCCCTTCCGACGTTGTAAGATAGAGCGCCTTCTCCGCGCGCGTCATCGCGACGAACGCCAGACGGCGCTCTTCTTCCATCTCCGGGCGGGTGTTGATCTTCCGGGTCGGGAAGATCCCCTCGCTCATGCCGCACAGGATCACGTACGGAAATTCCAGTCCCTTTGCCGCGTGGACGGTCATCATCCGGACCCGGTCGGACCGGTCCGCCGTATCGGCGTTTGAGAACAGCGCAATGTGCGACAGATAGTGCTCGAGCTGCGTCTCCTCCCCGCAGGTCGTCTCAAACTCGTAGATGGACTGCTTGAGCTCCGCGAGATTGTCGAGCCGCTCCTGGCTCCCCTCCGTCCGGAGCATCGCCTCGTAGCCGGAGTCGTCCAGCAGCGACGACAGCAGGTCCGAGATCTGCCGGCCTTCATAGCTCGACGCGTAGCGTTCGATCAGCCGGACGAACGCTGCGGCCTTCGTCCCCCGCATGATCGGATCCTCCAGCGTCGCCTGAAGCGCCTGGTACAGCGTCAGATCGTGCTGATCCGCATACTGCTGCAGAAAGGCGATCCGGCGCTTGCCGAGATTGCGCTTCGGAGCATTGCAGATGCGCAGGAACGACAGGTCGTCCTTGTACGCGATCATCCGGAGGTAGGCCAGCGCGTCCTTGATCTCCATCCGGCTGAAGAACTGCACCCCGCTGTAAATCCGGTACGGGATCTGCTCCTTCAGAAGCCCTTCTTCCACCGCGCGCGTGACGTAGTGCGCCCGGTACAGGATCGCGATGTCTCCGAGCCGGACGCCCTCCGCCTCCAGCTCCCGGATCTTCTCCGCGATCCACTTGGCCTCCGATTCGGCGTTCTCCGCCTGATGGCAGCAGACCCTGCGCCCGGACGACAGGACCGGGATCAGGTCCTTCTTCATCCGGTCCGTGTTTTTGTCGATTAGCGAATTCGCGACCGCCAGGATCTCCGGCGTCGAACGATAGTTCTTCATCATCAGGATCGTCTTCGTGCCCGGGTGCGTCAGCTCGAAATCGAGCAGGAACCTGCCGTTCGCCCCGCGCCAGGAATAGATCGTCTGGTCCGGATCGCCTACGACGAAGAGGTTTTTGTGGTACCCGCACAGGACCTCCATCAGCTCATACTGCGGCTCATCGATGTCCTGGAACTCATCGATCATGATGTATTCCAGGCGTTTCTGCCATTTGAGCCGGACAGCCGGATCCTCGCGGAAGATATAGAGGGTGAATTTGATCAGATCGTTATAGTCCAGGCCGAAGCACTTCTTTTCCTGATACAGATAGCCGTAAAAGATGATGTCCTTCGGCGAGGTGGCCTCTTCATATTTCTTCCGGAGCGCGTCCAGCGACAGCCCGATCAGGTCGAGGTAGTACGCCGGGCGTTCCTTGAGCTTGATCATCTCGATCATGTCCCGCGCATGCGAGAAGGTCATCTCACGGAGTGTGAGCCCCCGCTCTTCATAGATGATCCCGAGCATCGCGTCGATGTCCGAATTGTCCAGGACGAGGAAGTTCTTCGGGTACTGCGCGACATGCCCGTCTTCCTGCAGTACCGAGACGCAGAAGCCGTGGAAGGTGTTGATATATCCGGTATCATTATCCCCTGTCAGATTGTGGATCCGCTGCCGCATCTCGTTCGCGGCTTTATTCGTAAACGTCACGCACAGGATGTTCCCCGGCAGGATCCCGATCTCGTTGACCAGG
>CAYLSR010000035.1:0-1815 GCA_964385855.1 uncultured Mogibacterium sp. | reverse complement strand
TACGTATAGTCTTCTGAACTGTTGGGATTGACGATGTTTCTCCAATCCAAATCGACCAGGAACGCAAAGCGGCCGGAAAGCGCCCGCGTCTTCCCGGATCCCGCGCCGGCCACGACGCGGATCATCCCCTCCGTCGCCATGACCGCTTCCCGCTGCGCTTCATTCAGCTGTGCCAGATAATCATCTGCCCTGTCCGTGCTCATGGTCCGATGGTCCTCTCTTCTCTTCATTATGGTATGAAAGCATTATAGCGGAACTGCACTTTCATGTCAAAAATCGACGAGCCGTGCGCCGCATCAAAGACGATCCGCATAAGAAAAACCCGCGGATTGCTGAGATCTCAACGCCCCGCGGGATCATTCCCCTTGAGCAGAGACTGGATCGTGTCAGTCTCTGATGCCATATAGACTGTAGTACTTGGATTTCAGATAGTCGATGTAGTAGTCCGGATTGAACGGTTCTCCGGTCACGTTCAGCAGGATCTCCGCAGAACAGAGCCGCCTGCCATACCGATACATCCGCTCCGTCATGAAGTCCATCATCGGCGTATAATCTCTGTCGTTCGCGCATTGCTCCAGATCCACGTGCTGCTTTACGGCATGCAGGATCTGCGCGGAATACGCGTTCCCGAGCGCGTAGCCCGGGAAGTATCCGAAGGCTCCGCCCGCCCAGTGCGCGTCCTGAAGGACACCCACCCGGTCTTCCGGCACAGAAACGCCCAGATATTCATCGTACAGGCGATTCCACGCCTCCGGCAGAACCGCCGGATCCAGTTCGGCGTGGAACAGCTTTTTTTCAAGCTCATACCGGACCATGACGTGCAGACTGTAGGTGAGTTCATCGGCTTCTGTGCGGATCAGGTCAGGACGGACAATGTTGATTGCCCGGTAGAACTCCTCTTCCGTAACCCCCTGAAGCTGCTCCGGGAACAACGCCCGGACCTCTTCGTACAGGATCCCTGCGAATGCACGGCTGCGCGCGATCCCGTTCTCCCACATCCTGGACTGGGATTCGTGGATCGCGGTCGTGGAACCGTGCCCCAGCACGGAGTGATCCAACTCCTCGCCGACATGCAGTTCGTACTGCGCATGTCCGCTCTCGTGGATGACGCTGAACAGATTGTTCAGCATATCGTCCTCCACATATTTCGTCGTGATCCGGACGTCGCTCCTGCCGAAATCCAGCGTAAACGGATGCTCCGTTTCTCCGAGCGTGCAACGATCGCGGTCGACCCCCATGATCTCCATGACCTTCTCGGACAGCCGTTTCTGCTTCCCGATTTCATAGCGGAGATGGATGAAGTCCTCTCTGATCACTGTCCCACTCTGCCGGATCTTCTTGAGACACGGGACGATCTCCGCGCGAAGCCTGGCAAAGAACGGCTCCAGAGTCTCCTGAGACAGGCCTTTCTCAAACTTGTCCAGGAACACATCGTACGGATCCTTTTCCGGATCGACGTATTGGGCGTACTCCAGGCTGAGCTTCAGCAGCTCTCTGAGATACGGCAGGAAGATCTGAAAGTCGTTCTCTGCTTTCGCGATCCTCCAGTAGTGGTTGCCGTCGTTCTTCGCTTTTTCCAGTTTTGAGACCAGCTCCTGCGGGACACGCTCCAGCTTGAGGAGCTCCTCCATCATCACTTCCGCTTCTTTCAGCGTGATCGCATCCAACCGCTCCTTGTCTGCGAGCAACTCCTGCAGCAGTTCCTTGGTGCGCTTTCCGGCGTTCAGCTGATACAACTCCCCGTACAGAACGCCGGAAGCATCTCCTCTGGCGCCGGCGCCTCCCCGCGGCATGCCGGACAGCGAATCGGACTCC
>CAYLSR010000034.1:5987-10419 GCA_964385855.1 uncultured Mogibacterium sp. | reverse complement strand
CATCCTGATCGATGAGGACTTCAACCGGATCAGCATCGAGATGGACGGTTCGCTGATCCTCCGGCTCGATCCGAAGCTCGCTCCGGAAGGCGGTTACGCGATGCTGGTCTCGAAGGACTACGACCTCGTCCTGATCGAGGAGATCGAAGCAGGTGTTGACGGAATGTCGCAGGTGTACTTTGAAGACGTGCTGCCGGGAGAATACGTGGTCGTGATCTGACCTCTTGTATGAGATAAAATACAACGGCAGGGCTGCCGAAACAGTCCGATTTTAATCACAGGCGGTCGTTTTACTGTCATAGAGACGGTAAGACGGCCGCTTTTCATTGCGGCGGCAGGCGGACAGAAGAAGAGGAGGGCAGAGAGATGAACGGAAATGAGCGTATTATTTTCCCGAACTGGGACACCATCGCGGAGGGCGCGACCGAACCGGCCATCCTCCCGATTGAGCCGGGCCGCCGGGTGCTCTGCATCCGGAATTACCGGATGCTCTGCGCGTACAGAGACCGGTACCTGAAGCCTCGCGGGATCGGGGCAGAGGCGATCCTGAGCTACGAAGAAGCCGCGCTGCGGTTCACCTTTCCGGCCGGACCGATCCGGGCCCTCGGCGAGATCTCCTGCCTGGCCGGCGCGATGCACTATTTCATCGAATTCGAATTCTTCAGCGACACCGAGATGACCACCGGCGAGATGGACGCCTTCCGGCAGCGCCTGGCCGGCCGGCTCGCCCGCGGCAAGGGAGATCTGCAGTTCTGGTCGGGCCCGCTCCGGGAGCTTCGATCCAACTGGTACTATCTGCAGGCGAAGGTCCCGTGCGAAGGATTGTTCCTGATGCAGGAGGAGCTGAATCGCTCGTTTGTCATCCTGGCACAGGCGGTCCGGGATCTCTGCGGCGGCATGGCGGTCAACGGAGAAGCAGTCAGCCGCCTGCAGGAGATGTGGGAAGACACGATCGGCTGGCTGCCGGAAGAAGCGCACTGCGCGGCGGAGATCACGGAAGAGACGGTGGCAGCCGCGGACTTCGGATTCTGCGGGAAGGCCTACGAGGGCATCTACCTGTACCTGCGGGAGAGCCCGGCAGGGCTCCTCCTGCACGGGCAGCGGGGCATCCCGTACCTTCACATCCCCAGTGACGGGGACGGGGTGATCCGGTTCCACGACCTCTACGGGTGCCGGATCGGACAAATCCGCTTTCAGTCGGATGAAATCTACACGGTCTCGGTGACGGAGGACCACGAGGCGCTCCGCGGGGCGATCGCCCTGTTCCCGGCGCTCCGCCGCCAGGTGGACGAAGCCGGAGCGGCCGGCGTCGTGGACATCCGAGAGGCAACGCAGAAGATCCTGCAGTGGAACCGGCAGTACGCGGAGCGGCAGGAGCAGATCGCCGCGCAGATGAAAAAGCTCCCGGTATCCTGCTGGGATGACGGGGAAGCGGTACCGTTCTGAGGAGGAAGGAGGGATGGATATGAGGGCTTACAGCATGATCCGGCTGTACGCAGTTGTTGCCGACCGGCTGATCCGCACATTCTGGCTGCCGGTGCTGACCGCAGGGCTGTACCTCTTCTGGCGGTATCCGGTTTACGAGTACTGGCAGTACGACCGGCTGATCTGGGCCGCGGCCGGCGCGGTGATCGCGTCGGCCGGGCTGTACGCGGGCGGCGCGCTCGCAAAGGCCGTCCACGGCACGCATGACCGGGCCGCCCGGATCCGCGTCCGGACGGGCGGGGCAAAACTCGATTTTCTGCTGGCCGGAGGCTTCCTGACGGCGGCGTATTTTCAGCCTTATCTCGGTGATGTGAGAGGATGCCTGATCCTGATCGGGCAGGTCGGCCTGCTGGCAGGCCTCGTCAGCCTCTGGTGCATGGAGGGATACGGAGGGGAAGAGGTGTTGTCGGAGCTCCTCGGGTGCCGCGAACCCGTCCGGCGAGCCTTCGAGCTCCTGCTGGATCCGGAGCGGAGAAGCGAAAAGCTCCGCTCCGGCGGCGGAGGCACCGGGGAGATCGTGTTTGCGGCCGTGGTCCTGCTGCTGCAGCTGGTGCCGCTGCTTCTGGGAATCTGGCTTATGGAGGTGATCGCATGCGAGCTTTACGTAATACTGTTTTGACGGGCGCGCTCTGCGGCCCGGCGCTCACGCTGATCTCCCTGAGCGGTCTGGTCCTCGGGTACGGGATCTTTCCGGGAACCGCTCTGGCGGTCATCGCATTGCTGCTGATGGTGTGGCTCCTGCCGGCGTTCCGGGGCGCGGAGGCGGTCTGGGCCGGCGCGCTCGGACCGTTCGCGCTGACCGCCGGAACGCTCCTGTGGCTGCAGCGGCTGCTCTGGGCAAACGGCTGCTACGGGGTCATGATCGTGGACCTCACGATGCTCATGAGCCTGTACCTGCTCGCGCTCGGGCCGCAGGAGCTCCTGCTCGTGGCGCTGGCCGGCCGGCTCAGCAAAAGTGAAAATTATTTGTCCGGAGAGTCCGATTCCGTCCGCGAAATGCCGGAAGGGGACGTTCTACCGGCAGGATCTGACAGAAAGGGGGAGAATGAAGATGAGAGAACCGATGATGAATGAGACTGCGGTGCCGGAAAAAGTCGTGATCGACCTGTCCGGCCACATGAAAGAAGCCTTTGGCCGCAGCCCCGGCGCCGCGGAGGACGCCCTGCCGGGGGACGGCGGAGCAGTCCGCATCGACAATAAGGACCTGCGCGACCGCGCGGCAGCCGTCCTGCGCATCCTGGATACCCGGGAGTGGCTGGAGAAGGAACGGGAGATCCGGCAGGAGGATCTTGAGACGGTCTGCATCGCCGCGGCGGGAGAAGTGCAGGGGCGCTGCGCGCAGTTTCAGGTGACCCTGCGCGCGGCACCGGACCTCTGCACCTTGAGCATGCTGATCCCGATGGCAGAAAAGCTGCCACCTGCGGTGCTCAAGCGAATGCTCCTGAGGATCAACAACACACCGTGCATGGCAAAGCTGTTCTGCCGGGAGGACATAGAGGATCTGTGCATTATCTCGACGTTCCCGGTGTCCGGCGGGATCCGGGAGCAGGACTTCCTCTGCGCGCTCAACGACATGGCGATGGTGACGTTCAGGGCCCTGCGCCTGGCCGGGGAAGAGCACCGGCGCATGAAAGTACAGAGAGGCTGAAGCGAGTCAGAAGCAGGAAGAGAATCACAAAGGAGGAGAACAGAGATGAACGAGAACGAAAGAAAAATCACGGACGAGATCCTGGAGAGGATGAGCGAGGTGCTGGAGGATCATGAGATCCACTCCTATTACTGCGATCGCGAGAAGCAGGGCATCTGCTTCCTCAAGGGAATGGAGGGAAACTATCCGTATGCGGCCTATTTTGTCGATTTCGCGGGCGATCAGATGGTGTTCCAGATGTTCAGCCCGGTCACGCCGGACCCGGAGGACAGGGAGCGCATGCGGGACGTCAGCGAGTTCATCACCCGCATGAATTACAACGCCGTTCCGCTGGGCGAGATGAAGCTGGACTTTGAGGACGGGGAGATCGCCTACCGGATAAACTTCCCGATGGAAGACGGCTTCCCGAGCAGGGACTTCCTGTCGCATGTGCTGGAAATCGCGATGATCGTCCAGAAGGACTTCTTCCCGGGCCTGTTCGAGATCATCCTGAAGGGCGCCGATGCGGAAGAGGTCAGCCGGAAGTGCAAGGAGAAGCTCATGAGCGGGATGGAGAAGGCTGCGATCCTCCATGCGCTCCTGGATGGCGTCGACGCCGAAGAGGATCCGATGCTGGAGCTGACGGATGAAGAGGCTGAGGAGACGGAGGACCTGATTCCCTTCGTCCCGGCGGGATTCGGCGGGCTCCATCCGGATCTGATGAGGCGGGCGGAAGACACGGAAGAAGAGTGCCCGGAAGAAGAGCATCCGGAAGAAGAGCAGACCGCCTGACGGACCGGCGGCATCGGGCGGGACCCGGGGCCCCGCCCGATCAACGAATCAAACTGATGACACCCTTCAAAAACTTTGGTTGTTTCAAGGCTTGAAGGGTGTTTTCTTTTTGTCAAAGTTGTGCTACTATATCAGTGTCGAGTTATTTGTATCGGGACACGGCTGTCCCATACTTATTAATTCGATTTTTTGCGTTTCAGGGCGGTGCACGCTGCCCTATCGAATGACTAAGTAACCATTATATCTGACGGATGCCGAGGGAGATCAAGCTTACCGGCTCCGGAAACAAATGCAAAGGAGAAACTAAAATGGCAGTTAATCTGAAGGGAAGACACTTTCTTACGTTAATGGATTTCAGCCCGCTGGAGATCAGATACATGCTCGACCTCGCGCACGATCTCAAGGCGAAGAAGAGAGCCGGCATCCAGACCAACCTGCTCGCAGGCAAGAACATCGTTCTGCTGTTCGAGAAGACAGAGATGCTCCTTCGGCAGGCGCACGACAAGGTCGGTGCCGAGCGCGTTGCGG
>CAYLSR010000034.1:0-5977 GCA_964385855.1 uncultured Mogibacterium sp. | reverse complement strand
CAGGCAAGATCCACGTGCTGCTGTTCGAGCAGACCGCGACCAGAACCAGATGCGCATTTGAAGTCGCTGCGAAGGATGAAGGCGCAGGCGTCACCTTCCTCGACAGCAAGAGCTCCCAGATGGGTAAGAAAGAGACCATCGCGGACACCGCGAAGGTTCTCGGAAGATTTTTCGACGGCATCGAGTACAGAGGTTTTGAGCAGGCTGTCGTAGAAGAACTGGCGGAGAACGCCGGTGTTCCGGTCTGGAACGGCCTGACGGACGTTGACCACCCGACCCAGATCCTCGCGGACATGCTCACGATGGAAGAGCACATCGCGAAGCCGCTGAACAAGTGCAAAGTCGTTTTCGTCGGCGACGTCCGCAACAACATGGCGTATGCCTGGATGTACGGCTGCGCGAAGATGGGCATGACCTTCGTCGCTTACGGCCCGAAGGAACTCTGCGAAGAAGTGGACGCGGACGTTCTGAAGAGAGCAAACTCTGTCGCTGCGGAGACCGGCGCGAAGATCATCGTCAGCTGTGACGCTGAGGACCTCAAGGGCGCAGACGTCATCTACACCGACATCTGGGCTTCCATGGGCGAAGAGGACAAGATTCCGGAAAGAGTCAAGCTGCTCACCCCGTTCAAGGTCACCGAGGACCTCATGGCGAAGACCGAGAATCCGGACTGCCTGTTCATGCACTGCCTGCCGGCATTCCACAACTTTGACACCACGATGGCTGCCCAGCAGAAAGAGCTCGGCTATGACATCCGCGAGGTCACCGAAGAGGTATTCTCCGGCAAGAATTCCGTCGTATTCGACGAGGCTGAGAACAGAATGCACACGATCAAGGCCGTGATCGTTGCGACCATCGGCTAAGGAACCACGCCGCACCTTCCGGGCCGGCATTACCCGGAAGGTGCTGTATTGAGATCATTATCTAAGGAGTACAAACCAATGGCAGAGAAAATCGTCATCGCACTGGGCGGCAACGCGCTCCAGTCATCCAAGAGCGATGCTACGGCAGAGGCTCAGCTTGCAGTCGTCAAGAAGACCTGCGAGCACATTGCGGACATCAGCTGCATGGGCTATGAAATCGGTGTAGTTCACGGAAACGGACCGCAGGTCGGCAGAATCCTGCTCTCCTCGGAGACCGCGAAGGACGTCACCCCGGCGATGCCGTTTGACGTCTGCGGCGCGATGTCCCAGGGATACATCGGCTACCACATCCAGGAAGGCCTGAAGTACGCGCTCAACAAGAGAAACCGCAACATTCCGGTCGTTTCGCTCGTCACCCAGACGATCGTGGAGAAGAAGGACCCTGCGTTCAAGGATCCGACGAAGCCGATCGGCAAGTTCTACACGGAGGAAGAGGCGAAGCAGATCGCGGAGGAGAAGGGCTACACCATGAAGGAAGACGCCGGCAGAGGCTGGAGAAGAGTCGTTCCGTCCCCGAAGCCGCGCCAGATCGTCGAGATCGACGCGATCCGCGCGCTGTGGCCGACCACGATCACCATCTCCACCGGAGGCGGCGGGATCCCGGTCATCCAGAAGAGAAACGGTGAGCTCGAAGGCGTCGCCGCGGTCATCGACAAGGATTTCGGCGCGGAGCTCCTCGCAGAGGGCGTTGATGCGGACATCCTCATGATCCTCACCGAGGTCGAGAAGGTCGCTATCAACTTCAACAAGCCGAATCAGGTGAACCTCGCGCACATGACCCTGGAAGAGGCGGACCAGTATATCGAAGAAGGTCAGTTCGCCAAGGGCAGCATGCTGCCGAAGGTCGAGGCGGCGATGAGATTCGTCCGCAAGTATCCGAACAAGAAGGCGATCATCACTTCGCTCGACCGCGCTGTTGACGCGCTCAAGGGCGAGGCCGGCACGGTCATCACCTTCGCGTAAGCGATCAGACACGCAAAGGATATCCCGCAGGTCGGGATATCCTTTTGGTATATTCCGGCAGGGGGAAATGATGAACGCCAGCCTGAAAAAACGCAAAACGATATATGTGGCGGCGTTCGTCTCAATCTCGTCGCTGATCAGCTTCGACTTCCTGACCGACGTGACGGAGGGCTTCATCATCGCGCTCTCCGTCGTCGTCATGGAGATCTTCATCTACTGATACGAGGACCTCTCGGCGCTGTACATCGCGGTCCTGTCGGGGATTTTCTCGCCGCTGTTCCGGATGACGGTGCTCTCGCTGTACTCAAAGCAGTTCCTGGTCACGGCGATCCACGTGCTGCCGGACATGATGTATTTCTTCACCTTCGGCATCGTCTACACGTTGATCTACCGGTATCTGCTGCGCAAGCCGAAGGCCATGTCCAACTTCCCGTTCACGCTGGTCTGCTGTCCGCGCGCGGGTCGCTCAACCAGCAGTTCTTTGACGTCCTCAAAATCTTAAGAGCGCTCCTGACTGTCGCGGTCCTGCGGACGGCGCTGGTCGTCATGGTCATCGCCGCGATCGAGAACTACACCTCGATCATGCTCCGCAAGGAGCAGGAGGAAGAACTCAGGCGGCTGATGGAGCAGATGGCCGTCATCCGCGAGGAGACGCGGGTGATGGACAAGAACGTCGCGGAAGTCGAGGAGATCATGCGCAAGATGTACGACCTCTACCGTGAGCTGGACGAGGCCGGGTATCCCAAGGAGATCGTGGCCCGGACGCTCGAGATGGCGAAGAACACCCACGAGATCAAAGGGGACTACCAGAACGTGATCGCAGTGCTCAAGGAACTGTACGACCAGAACCTCAGCAGCCAGCAGATGCAGATGCGGGATGTCGTCCGGCTGGTCGCGGAGAATGCCCGGGCGATGATCCGCAGGCGCGGCTGGCAGATCGAAGTCCGCAGCAGGGTGGAGGAAGACTTTACCGTGACGGACAGCTTTCGAATGATGTCGATCCTGCGGAACCTCCTGACCAACGCGGCGGAGGCCATCGCGGAGGACGAGAGCCGGAAGAACGGGCTCATCGAGCTGACGGTCGTGCCCGAATCCGTCCTGACGGACGGGGAGTGGCGCCCGTATTACCGGATCGACGTCCGGGACAACGGGCCGGGACTGACGGAAGAGGAGATCCGGAATGTCTTCATGGAAGGGTATTCCACGAAGTTCAATCCGGCCACCGGCGATATCCAGCGCGGGCTCGGCCTAAGCCTGACGCGGGACTACGTCGTGCACGACCTTGGCGGAACCATCGAAGTGGACAGCAAACCGGGTGAATACGCGGATTTCCGCATCCGGATCCCGGCGGAGCGCGCGGAGACCGCGGCGCAGAAAGAACCGGCCTGAACCGGTCTGAAAGGACAGCAGGATGAGATATTACATCGTTGACGACAACATCGCGACGGTCAAGACGCTCGAAAATATTCTCCGCAAACGCGACCTCGGCGAGGTCGCCGGGACGGCGACGGATCCCCTCATCGCACTTCAGGAGATCCCGGAGCTGCGTCCGGACATCGTCCTGGTCGACCTTCTGATGAGCGGGATTGACGGGATCACGCTGGTCAGCCGGATCCGCGAGGTCCGGCCGGAGATCTGCTTCGTCATGATCTCCAAGGTGACCGACAAGGAGATGGTCCAGCAGGCGTACCGTGCCGGCATCGAGTTCTTCATCAGCAAGCCGGTCAACCTGATCGAGGTCGAGCGGGTGCTCGGCAACGTCGCGGAGCGGGTCCGGATGCGCAGCATCATGAGCAATATCCGCAACATGTTTGATGAGAAGCCGGAGGCGGAGAACCGCGCGGAACCGGAACTGAAGCGCCAGGACGGGAAGAACCTGGACATCCTCTTCGGCAACCTCGGCATGCTCGGCGAGCGCGGCGTGCAGGACATCCGGCTGGTTTTCCGGCTGATGCAGGAGAACCGCTGCGATTACGACAAGAAGCTGCTGGAAGACGCCGCCGCGGAGCAGGGCGATACCGTCAAAAACGTGGAGCAGCGCATCCGCCGGGCGGTCAAGAAGGGCCTGACCAACGCGGCATCCGCCGGCATTGATGATTTCGGCAACGACTCGTTTGTCATCTACGCGAACTACGTGTTTGATTTCATGGCGCTCCGGGAGGAGATGAGCTACCTGCAGGGCAAGAGCGCGACCGGCGGGCGCGTCAGCATCCCGAAGTTCATGGACGGCCTGATGCTCTACAGCAAATGCGTGGACTGAGCCTTCCAGCCATTAACGGATTTAATCAATACCGGAATTTTGATTAGAATTATTGAACTCGCGGCTGCAAAATGCCGTGAGTTTTTTTGAGTTAATTTGAGACCCGGCCGTTAAAATTTGTTAAAATATTAATACAAATGGCTCGACAGCTGATTTTGGAAATGTTTTACGGAATTATGAAAGGAGAGTTCAAATGTTAGACAGTTTTGCGAACTGGATAAACGGGTACCTTTGGTCACCGTTCCTCGTTTATCTGGCAATTGCGGTCGGTCTGTTCCTTTCCATCGGGATGAAGTTCCCGCAGTTCAGACTGATCAAGGATATGGTCACCCAGCTGACCAAAGGCTCCGACAGTGAGAGCGGCGTCTCCTCCTTCCAGGGCTTCTGCATGGCACTGGGCGGAAGAGTCGGTACCGGCAACATCGCCGGCGTCGCCAGCGCGATCGGCGCAGGCGGCCCTGGCGCCGTGTTCTGGATGTGGATCATCGCGCTCGTCGGCGCGGGTTCCGCGTTCTCCGAGTCCGCGCTGGCTCAGGTCTACAAGACCACCGCAGTCGGTGAATATCGAGGCGGCCCGGCTTTCTACATTGAGAAAGGTCTGAAGTGCAAGCCGCTGGCGATCCTCTTCGCGCTCGCGACCATCCTCGCGATGACCATCACCGGTCCTACCGTTCAGGCAGGTGCGATCGCTTCCGCGTTCAAGGGCATCAACATCAACGTCAGCCCGATCATCGTCGGTGTCATCGTTGCCGGACTCTTCATCGCCGTCACCCTCGGCGGTCTCAAGAGAATCGGTAAGTTCGCCAGCCTGGTCGTTCCGATCATGGCCGGAATCTACCTGATCCTTGCGGTCATCATCCTGCTCGTCAACGCGAAGAATATCGGACCGATGTTCGCTCTGATCTTCAAGTGTGCGTTCAACAAGGAAGCTGCGTTCGGCGGCGTCTTCGGTTCCTGCATCATGATGGGCGTCAAGAGAGGTATCTATTCCAACGAAGCCGGTTGGGGTTCCGGTGCTCACGCTGCTGCGACCGCTGAGGTTTCCCACCCGGCGAAGCAGGGTCTTGCGCAGGCCTTCTCCGTTTACATCGATACACTGCTGGTCTGCACCGCTACCGCGATCATGATGCTCTCCACCGGCTGCTACAACGTCTATGACGCTGCAGGCAACGCCATCGTGGAAGGCCTCCCGGGCGTGGAAGCAGGTCCTGGATACGTTCAGGGCGCGATCGACAGCTTCATCCCTGGCTTCGGCGCACCGTTCATCACACTCGCGATGTTCTTCTTCGCGTTCACCACGCTGCTGTCCTTCGCAGTCTATGCGGACTCCGCGATCCAGTACGTCTTCGAGAACGCGACCGACAAGACCAAGAAGACCGCTTACACCGTCGGCTGCATGATCATCGCCGTCCTCGCGTTCCTGGCTTCCATGAAGGACATGACCACCGCGTGGAACTACGCTGACGTAGGTGTCGGCATCATGTGCTGGCTCAACCTGCCGGTCCTCGCGATCATGGCTCCGAAGTCCTTCAAGATCTTAAAGGACTATGAGACGCAGAAGAAGATGGGCCTCGATCCGGTATTCATCCCGGAAAAGATCGGCTTCGACAACTGCGAACTCTGGGATGAGATCGTAGAGACCCGCTACGCGGATCTCGCTGCCGCCAGAGAAGAAGCGGAAGCGAAAGCAATAGCGAAATAAGGATCTCCCGACATCCGAAGAGCTGTCAATAAAAAAAGGCGTCTGCACCTTGAACTGCTACCCGTCAAGAGGACAGGATCTTTGATGGAAAGAGTGTCCGCGGCTCCAGTGATGGCGGCGCTGTGGCGA
>CAYLSR010000033.1:0-10735 GCA_964385855.1 uncultured Mogibacterium sp. | reverse complement strand
AGCCGCTGCACTGCGCGAGGCGAGAGCCGTACCCGACGCACGGACAAGCCGCTGCCCTAATTACAGTTACACCCCCACCCCTTAATCTGGATGATCGCCGGCACATCGCTCGCGTGCTCATAGGCCTCGATCAGCTGCTCCGCAAGAGCGCGGATCCCGTTGAAGCCCCAGTGTCCGGCGTATTCGATCCAGTTCACGAAGTGGTCCGTGCCGGTGAAATACGCGGATTTCTGCCCGATCGCCACGACCCGGGCGCCTTCCTTTGCCGCCCGCTCCGCGGTATCCCGGTCCGCCATGCGGGCCGCATAGTTGACCGTCGCGCAGAATTCGATTTCCGGCGCGTTCTCCTGCAGCCAGGCGAGGTCGTCCGCCTCCTCCGGCAGGATGACATCGCCGTAGATTTCTTTCACGTTGAAGCCGTTTTCGACCAGGAGCCTCGCAAGCGAACAGTACCGCGGCAGGACCTCGTGATCCAACGCGATCCAGCTGTCCCCGAGGACTTCCTTCGCGCGGCGGAGCGCTTCCTCCGCCTCCGACTGCATCCGGTCGATCCGCTCCGTGAGGTCCGGCAGGTCGAGCGAAAGCTTTTCCGCAAGCTCCAGGAGCTCCCGGCGTATCTCCTCCGGCCGGCAGCTGATCGGGAGGTAGATCCCCTCCTGCCCGAGCCGCCTCTGCAGCTTGCGGGCGCCGCGATGAGCGACCGGGTACGCATAGAGGTTGTACGAGCTCTTCGCCATGTCCTTGTACTCCTGATAGACTTTGGACGCCGGCAGGTCACGAATGGTCCATCCAGCCGCTTTCAGGATCTGATAATAGTCGTTGTCGGTCTGCGCCGGGAAATTGCTCCCGATGATGTTGACCGCGTGCGGCTCGAGCGCGGGCTGCTTCTCCAGCGCTTCGTACATGGTCACGTGGATCATCTCCTCCGGGGTGATCGTGCCCTTCCGGATGGTCGGGATCATGTAGCTCTGGACGAAGTCGATGTCAGGGTAACGCTCCCGGAGCGTCTTGTAGATGAACTTCGAGTCATACGCCAGAAAGTGATGGATGCAGCTCGTGAACGGCATCACCATCGGCGGATGCTCCGGCTGGCGGTCGATGATCTCACTGATTCCCTCGATCATGACCTGCTCCAGGCGACCGTCGTAGATGTCCTTGTCGTAGAGCATGATCATCGAGAAGCGGTCCATCCCCTTGTATTCCATCGCGGACATGACAACGCCGCGCATGCAGGCGTTTGCGCAGAGAAACACGATATGGCAGCCCGGGATGATGATCGGCGTGTGCGCAATCGTCCAGTGTCCGCGGGCCGGCGGATTATACTGGAGGCCGGCGCGGAACGGAACGACATCCGTTCCGACTTCGCCGATCGGCCGCCGGATGATGCCCGTCGGAGCTGTAGTCTTTTCGTGCAGGTTGGTGAGCATTGTTTACCCCTCTTCGTGTGACTGTCCGTCTGTCCGGCCGGCACGGTCCTCGGATCCGTGAAATCCTATCGCGGTCATTCGGTTGGACCGGCGGAGTTGCTCAAAGGCTCCGCCATCGCCAACTCCCAGCCGGTCCACACTCATTCCCTTGTGGATTTCATCGGATCCTGCGGGAATGTGCCGGCCGGACAACGGCCATTCCCCGAATAGCGTTAAATAATGATCAGCAAATGCGCGGCAGCAGCTCGCCGCCCGGCTGCGGCAGCAGCGTCTCGGCGCCGATCTCCGTCGTCATGACGACCTTGCCCGGCATCTCGTCGGTGATCTCGCCGATGATCGCCGCGCCCGCGGAGTATTTGCCTTTGCGCAGGGTCTCCACGATGGCCGCGGCCTCTTCCTTCGGCGCCACGATCACGAGTCTGCCCTCGCAGGCGAGGTAGAGCGGTTCGAGCCCGAGCATCCCGCAGACGCCACGGACCGCCGGATCGACCGGGACCGCCGTCGCGTCCAGGCGGACGCCGACGTGGCTCTGCTCCGCGATCTCATAGAGGACCGTCCCGACCCCGCCGCGCGTCGCGTCGCGGATGACATGGACGTCCGGTGCGGTCTCGAGAACGGCTTCCACTGTGCCCCAGAGCGGCGCGCAGTCGCTGTCGACCTCCGCCTCGATGCCGTATTCGTTTCTGGCGAGCAGGATCGTGCAGCCGTGGCGGCCAACATCACCGGTGACGATGACCGCGTCGCCCCGGCTTCGCGAACGTACCGGAGGTGCGGACGCCCTCCCTGATCTGCCCGATGCCGGTGGTCGTGATGAAGACGCCGTCCACCTGGCCCTTGCCCGCGACCTTGGTGTCGCCGGCGACGATGCGGACGCCCGCCTCGGCCGCCGTCTTTTCCATCGCGGCCGCGATCTCTTCCAGCTTGTCCATCGGGAACCCTTCCTCGATGACGAACGCGCACGTCATGTAGAGCGGCTTCGCGCCCATGCAGGACAAGTCGTTGACGGTCCCGCAAATTGAGAGCTTTCCGACGTTGCCGCCCGGGAATTCGTACGGAGAAACGATAAAGCCGTCCGTCGTGAACGCCAGTTTTTCCGATCCGATCTTCAGGACGGCCGCGTCATCCGCGGTGAATTCCGGGTTGGCGAAATGCGCCTTGAAGACCTGCTCGATCAGTTCCGATGTCTGCTTGCCGCCCGCGCCGTGGGCGAGCGTGACCTGTTTGCTCATATCAATTCTCCCTTCTGTATGCGTACCAAGCCGCGCAGGTCCCCTCGTTGGAGACCATGCACGCGCCGATCGGATGCAGCGGTGTGCACCCGGTCCCGAAAACCTTGCAGTCCGACGGCTTACATTTGCCCTGCAGGACCTCGCCGCACCGGCAGGCCGGATTGGACCTGCCCTCGAACTTCGGCAGATCAAACTTCTTCCTCGCGTCAAACGCCGCAAACTCCTCCCGAAGCTGCAGCCCGGAATCCGGGATCACGCCGAGCCCGCGCCACTCCGCGTCGCACGGTTCCATGATCTCCTGCATCATCCGCTTGCCCGGCAGGCTCCCCTCGTCGGTGACCACGCGCGAGTAACAATTCTTGAAGAACGGCTTCCCCTCCTGCAGCTTGACGACCGTCACCGCCAGCGCGGTCAGGATCTCCTTGGCCGTAAACCCGCAGACGACCCCGTAGATCCCTTCGTCCACGAGCTGCGCGCACGAATCCGCCCCGGTGATCGCATTCACGTGCCCCGGATAGAGGAACGCGTCCGCGCTCCCCTTGAGCGCCCGGTAGGCGTTGGTCATCGTCTTGTTCGCGGTCAGGATCGAGAAGTTGCCGATCCCCTCATCCCGCGCCATCTTGACCGCCATGCAGGCCGACGGCGTCGTCGTCTCAAAGCCGACCGCCAGGAACACCACCTCTTCCTCCGGATGTTCCTTCGCATAAACACACGCATCCGTCGGCGTATACACCGGCAGCACGCGCGCGCCCTCCGCGCGCGCCCCCGCCAGGCTCAGCTTGCTCCCCGGCACCCGGATCAGGTCGCCGAACGTCGTGATCGTGCAGCCCTTCTCCAGCGCCAGATAAACCGCCTCATCGATGAAGCCCACCGGCGTCACGCAGACCGGACATCCCGGCCCTGAAATCAGCTCGATATTCTCCGGCAGGATGTTGCGGATCCCCAGCCGGAAAATTTCATGCGTATGCGTGCCGCAGACCTCCATGATGCGGAGCTTCGGCCCGTCGTAGCCCGTGATGATCTCGCGGGCGGAGCGTTTTTTATTCTCTTCCATTTTGTACCCTCTTGATTAAACATATTTGCGACCAACCCGAAGTGGACCGGCCGGCCAGCCTTTCGACCTGTCGTGAATGTGGACCGGCTGGGCTGCCTTTCGACCTGTCGCGAGCCTGCTTCGGTGGGGCCTCTATCTGTGGATCGGCATCTTTCGTGCGCCGCCGAACGTCCTGTCCGGACCTCCATCTGTGAATCGGCGCCTTTCGTACGCCGCCGCACGTCCCGACTGGGACATTCCCGCAGGATCCGAGGAAATTCACGAAGGAGCGAGTGTGGACCGGCTGGGAGTTGGCGATGGCGAAGCCTTTGAGCAACTCCGCCGGTCCACCCGAGCGACTGAGATTGAATTTCACGGATCCGAGGACCGTCCCGGGCGGGACGGGCGACGGCGAACGCCAAAGTCTGTCCGTATTTCACGGATACGAGGACCGTTCACGCCAAAGGAAGCCTCGCTACTACAGGTCTAAAAGCAGCTCCTCCGTCTCCTCCTCGTCATCCGCCGTAATCTTCGCGATCGCCACGCCGGCGTGCACCATCACATAATCGCCCGGATCCAGCTGCTCGATCAGCTCCGCCGAGACCTCACGCTTCGCGCCCGAAGCGTCCACCAGTGCCGTGCCGTCCTTCACTCTGACGACTCTTGCCGGTAATCCAACACACATAACGAACCTCCTGTTTGTTATCTCTCGTTATCTCTCATCCGCGTCTGCTGAAGACGCATCAGTATTTGCTTTGATCTTCTGAAGTTTCCGCATCGCGACGGCCGCCTGCCCCAGGCAGATGCCCCCGTCGTTCGGCGGGATCATGCTGTGCGTGAGCACCTCGAACCCGCGCGCCCGCAGGTCCTCCACGCACATCCGGAGGAGCAGCCGGTTCTGGAAGACGCCGCCGCTCAGTGCCGCCGCGTTGACCCCCGTCTCCCCGCGGATCCGCTCGCAGCCGGCGACCACCTGGTCCGCCAGCCTGCGGTGATACAGCCAGGCGAGCGCTTCCGCCGGCTCTCCGTCAAGCCGCCTTTGGACGATCTCCGCGAACAGCGCCGCGGTCGGGATGGTAAACTCCGGTCCGCCGTCAAAAGGATCGGCCGGCAGGACCTCCGGCAAACCGCTGCTGCCACCGGCCGAGACGGCCCCGTCCGGGTTTTCTTCCTCCCATCGCTCCGCTTCGAACATCAATGTCGTGGACGCTTCGCCCTCGAACGTCGATGCCCGGCGGATCCCCAGCACCGCGCTGACCGCGTCGAAGTGCCGGCCTGCGCTGGTCGAAACCACGCTGTTGATCCTGCGGTCCGCCATCATGAACTGCACCCGGAGCTCCTGATCGCTGCAGAGCCCGAGCGCCCGGACGATCTCCGCCGTCCGCTCTTTGTCCTGCTCCTGCGCGTAGAGCATCGAGACCGCGATCCGCCAGCCTTCCCGCGCGGAAGCGTCTCCGCCGATCTGCAGGAACGGCTCGATGCTGCCCATCCGGCGGAACCCGTCGAAGTCCGCCAACAGGAATTCGCCGCCCCAGATCGTACCGTCCGTCCCGTACCCGGTCCCGTCGAACGAGACGCCGATCACTGGTTCCTCCCGGTTGTTTTCCGCCATGCAGGACGCGATGTGCGCGTAATGGTGCTGCACCTCGACGGTCGGCAAGCCCATCTCTTTCGCGACCATCGTCGTGTTGTACTTCGGATGCAGGTCGCAGGCGACGATCTCCGGTTTGGTCTCCAGGAGATCGCACATCCGCCGGATCGATTCGGTGAGCGCCCGCACCGTCCGCAGGTCCTCCATGTCGCCGACATAAGGCGACGGATAGAAGAGGTGGTTCTTCGCGACGCAGAACGTGTTCTTGAGCTCCCCGCCGACCGCGAGCACCTGCCCGCTGCACGGCATGTCGAGCATGAACGGCAGCGGCGCATAGCCTCTGGATCGCCGGATCATATATGGTTTGTCCTCGTAGAAATCCATGACCGAGTCGTCCGCCCGCAGCCGGATGAGCCGGTTGTGGGAGAGGATGGCGTCGCACATCCGCGAGAGCTCCCGGACCGCGTCCTGATCATCCCGGCAGATCGGGGCACCGGAGACGTTGCCACTCGTCATCACGAGGCAGTCCGGCATGGTGATCCCGTCCGGGTAGTCAAACAGCAGGAGCTGCACCGGCGCGTACGGCAGCATGACGCCGACGTTCGGGTTGTCCGGAGCGATCTGCGGCGCCAGCTTCGTGGCGCTCCCCGCCCCATGACGCTTCCGGAGCAGGATGATCGGCTTCTGGTGCCCGTCCAGGACCTCCTCCTGCACGGCGGTCAGCTCGCACTCCCGGCGGACCGTCTCGAGGTCGCGCATCATGACCGCAAACGGCTTCATCGGCCGCGGCTTCAGGTCTCTGAGCCTCTGCACCGCCGCCGGACTGGTCGCGTCGCAGCACAGGTGGAACCCGCCGATCCCCTTGATCGCGACGATCCCGCCATCCCGGATGATCCTCCGGGTCTCCGTGATCGCCGCAGCATTCTTGCGCTCCGCCGGCAGCGCTTTGACATCCACCAGCAGCTTCGCGGAACCGTCCGTCTCGATCAGGTAGACCTCCGGTCCGCAGTCGTTGCAGCAGACCGGCTGTGCGTCGTACCGCCGGGTCTCCGCGTGCGTGTATTCGTATTCACATTCTGGGCACATCGGGAAATCCGCCATGCTCGTCCGGATCCGGTCGTACGGCATCCCGTCGAGGATCGTCGTCCTCGGCCCGCACGACGTGCAGTTGATGAACGGATGCAGGTACCGCCGGTCCTTCGGATCGAACAGTTCCCGCTTGCACTCCGGGCAGATCGCGATGTCCGGCGAAACGAAGATTTCCCCTTCGACCTTCGCGCTCTCGATGATGGCAAACCCCTCATCCTTCCCGATATGTTCCGGCGCATCCTCGCGATCCAGCTTGAGGATCACCGCCCGGTTCGGCGGATGATGCAGCAGGTCTTCAAAAAACGCGTCGATATCCGCCGCCTCCCCCTGCGCGTCGATCTCCACATACGGCCCCTTGTTGCAGACGCTGCCGGAGATCCCGTGCTTGACCGCCAGCCGGTCAACGTGCGGACGAAAGCCGACACCCTGCACGATCCCGTAAACTCTGGCCATTTCAGCGTGTTGCATGTCGGTTTCCTCCTTTCAGATCTTTTTGGTTCTTTTGTATTGCGGCAGCCCATGGTCGCTCGGGCGGAGGGGCTCGCCGGCAGCCGCGATTTGCAGCGCCAGCTTTCTACCAACGATCCGTTTCAGATCATCCCCTCTGGCGGCGTCTTGTCCGGGCGGAGGGGCTCGTCGGCAGCCATTTGTACCGCCAACCTTTCTACCAACGATCCGTTTCGGATCATCCCTCCGGCGGCGTCTTGTCCGGGCGGAGGGGCTCGCCGGCAGCCGCGATTTGCGCTACCAGCCTTTCTACCAACGTTCCATTTCGGATCATCCTCTCCAAGCGGCGTCTTGTCCGGGCGGAGGGGCTCGCCGGCAGCCGGTTCTTAGCGATTGGCAAGCGCGTTAGCGCGTAGCCAGAGCTTAGAACCGTTGCGTCGCCGGCGCGAGGCGAGAGCCGTACCCGACGCACGGACAAGCCCGCTGTCTTTTAACTATAAAACGGCGCCACCTCGTCATGCTCGATCTGCCCCGACACCGCGAAGTGCGGCAGATCGACGAAGAGGCCGTCCCAGGTCCTCAGCGGTTTCCGGAACGACGGATCCGCGAAGATCACATCGTACTGCCCGCCAACGACCCGGTCGAAGAATTCGTCTTCCTCGCGGATCTTGAAGTCGCCGGTTTCCGCCAGCGACCGGACCAGCCGGAACCACGTCGCCGCGTGGATCTCCGCAGCCTCAGTTTCCTGACGGATCCGATCCCGGAGCGCGTTCGCGCGAATCTGCTGGTGCAGGATCAGCACGCGTTTGCCCCGGAGCTGTTGGGGCAAATCCGGCTGCTTCGACAGCAGATCGTCCCAGACGTCGCCGATCAGCGGATCGCCGCAGGTGTACGGCGTGCCAAAGCGCTTCTTGAGCTCCCGCGCCGCCCGCAGGCCGGAAGGCGAGACGACCAGGTTTCGGGCCATCCGCCCGGCGTTCCGGGCTTCCTCCAGATTGCTGTCCATGCTGTAGCACTGGACGCGTGAGGCCCCCTGCGACTGCAGGACTTCCCGAATGCGCTCCCCCGCGTCCAGGCGGTCGAGGTCCAGCGGCGTCACGCCGAGGACGCCGACGCTGCCCGCGACCTTCTCCTCCGGCGCGCAGTCCTCCGCGAAGCACCGAAACAGTTCGGTATAGGCCTTGGAAGCGCCCTCATCATACCAGAGAATCCCATTCGTATCGACCGTGAGCACCGGCAGCCCGACCCGCTTCTCCGCCATGCGGCGGATCGCCTTGTAGTCCGTCGCGATCGTCGCCGGTACAGGCGTTCCGATCACGGCGACGAATTTCGCGTCCAGCTTGCCCGCGGCTTCCGCGATCTTGCGGACCATGAGGTCGTCCCGCCCCAGGATCGCGTCCATGTCGCGAAGTCCCGCGGAAAAGATCGCGCTCCGCTTGCGGAACCACCGCGGCTCATCAAAGCCGCAGACGTTGCCGGCGCACCCGCCGGCGTCGCAGATGATGATCATCCCGCCCAGTTCATAGAGCACCGCCGCCGCCCCGGACTGGTCCGGCGCGAACGGATAGAGCATTTTGCGCAGTCCTTTTACGCCCATTTATAGTCTCCCCGATCCGTCACGATTTCGTAGCCGACCGCCTTCATGCGGTCCTGCAGCTCCCGGAGGTTTTCCGCCGCCTCCGAGTCCGTGCAGATCTTGTTATCATACAGTTCATACTTCTTCCGGACATCCGCCGGCGACAAATTCGGCATGATGACGTTGGCGCCTGCCTGCACGCCCTTCTCGCGGCCAAACGGATCCGCCGTCCCGAGCGCGGTCGTCGCCGGCAGCAGTACCCTCGGCAGCGTCAGCCGGATGAGCCCGAGCAGGTAGATCGTCTGTTCCACCGATCCCTGCGGTTCGTTCGCGAACGGCGTGTCGTGATGCGGAATGAACGGTCCGATCCCGACCATCTCCGGCTGCAGCTCCTGCAGGAACAGCATGTCCTCCGCCAGCAGCTCCGGCGTCTGGCCCGGCGCGCCGATCATCATCCCGGCACCCGTCTGATACCCGATCGCCTTGAGATCGCGGAGGCAGTTCTTTCGATGCTCCCCGCTCAGCTCCGCCGGGTGAAGCATCCGGTAGTGGTCCGGGTCCGCCGTCTCGTGCCGGAGGAGGTACCGGTCCGCGCCGGCATCGTACCACTTCCGGTACGTCTCGTGCTCCCGCTCCCCGAGCGACAGCGTCACCGCGCAGTCCGGGTGATCCGCCTTGATCTCGCGGACGATCTCCGCGATCTCCTCATCGCTGTAAAACGGATCCTCGCCGCCCTGCAGCACGATGGTCCGGTAGCCGATCGCAGCACCGAGATCCGCACATTCCCGGATCTCCTCCCACGTCAGCCGGTACCGCTCCGCGTTCCGGTTGCTCCGACGGATCCCGCAGTAATAGCAGTCGTTCCGGCAGTAATTCGTCATCTCGATCAGCCCGCGCACAAAGATGCGGTTGCCGTAATACCGGTGCTGCCACTCGCGCGCCAGCTCAAAGACGCGCTCTGCCAGCTCCGGCGTGTACCCCCGGATCAGCGCGGTCCATTCCGCGCGGTCCAGAATGTGTCCGTTATGGAGTTTTTCGACAAGTTTGAATTCGTCCATGTTTCAATGTGCCGTCCCGTTTCGCCTAATTGCCCCTTTATTTTCGCCTGTAGGCGACTCAGAATCGCGTTTAGGCGAAAGCCCGGCGCATTTCGCAGAGATCGCAGAGATTCCGGTAGCTGGTTGCGATGAGCCGGCTGCTGATTCATAGTTTCCTGAGAATCATTTGCGGAGACGACCGGGAATTGCAGGGAAGCGGCCGCAGCTGTGTATCATGTTAGCGGAGATTCCGGATGTCGGTTACGCGATCCGGAGCAGTCTCAGGGAACGGCCTCCTTTTCAATCCGCCGCATTTCGCAGAGATTGCAGAGATTCCGGAGGAAGCGAGGCGTGAGCCGGCTGGGAGTTGGCGATAGCGAAGCGTTGAGCAACTCCGCCGGCTCACCCGAGCGACCGACCTGGAATCTCGCGATCTCGAGGACCGCGCCGATGGGAAAGGAGGCCGGTCCCGGCCGACATCTCCGAGTTCACGCAAGCGCTTCCCGAAGCTCCCGGTACAGCCTCCGGACCCCCGCATACCCAAACGGCTGCCGGTCTGAGTTCCACGGCACATTCGGCTGATCCGGGTGGTAGTAGACCGCGTCCTTGCCGATCGTCAGGTCCACCGGGCTGCTGCCGCAGTCGTAGTAGAGCATGGTCGGCGAGAGGTTGGTGTAGACCTTCGTGTCCGGCGAGAGCTCCGCCAGGTGCCGAATGTAGACGTAGTCGTCCGCAGAGATGTTCGTGTAGATCTCCGGGACCCGGTGGCCGGCCTTGATGAGCGCCAGCGCGAGCTCGAAGGAGTTCGCGTTGAGCATCTCGCCGACCGCGATCGAGAGGCTGCCAAAGTCCTGCCGGAACGATTCGAGCGTCTCTTCTGCTTCCTGCCGGAAGGATGAATCATCCCAGGCCGCGCCGATCGAGCCGGCAAACGCCCGGTACTGGTTGGCGATCTTGTCGATCTGATAGAGGCGCTTCAGCTCGAGGTACGGGATCCCGAGGCGCTGCTCCAGATCGTCCGCAGCCGTGCGGGCTTCCGCGTCGAGCACGATGTTGAAGTTCGCCGCGGCCATCCCGAGGTAGCTCTCAAAATCCGGGCACCGCGAGATCTCGTTGATTCTGCGGACTCCGGCCTGCCGGAGGAGTTCGTATAGCTCACAATCATCCACGAGCGGCGAAAAGCAGCCGAGCAGGTTGACCGTGCGGGAATTTCTTTTGCGCGGCTCCAGTAGCGAATAAATCGCCTTGCGGACGAGGACCATCGGCGGCTTTCGGCCTTCCCTGGTCAGCGCGTACATGTAGCACG
>CAYLSR010000032.1:771-10888 GCA_964385855.1 uncultured Mogibacterium sp. | reverse complement strand
ACCGCTACGACAGCGGAATCGTCGTGGTAAGCTACACCGCCGTTTAGGGCATCCAAGATACCTTTCCACAGGTTGTCGATATCAGGTTTTCCGACCGGGAATATCTCTTCTCGTCTTGCCATCTCCTGCTTCTTCTTCGTCCACGACTTCGGGATCGGCATGAAGAACGTCACATCCATGTAGAGCGGAATGCCGTCAGGCAACGGCTCGTCATACCGCTCCGCATAAGCCTTGCGGACACGCTTCTCATAGTCAGCGGTCTTCTTCGGCGTGTACGTATGCCCTTGTTTTGTCATCCTCGGTCTTGCTTTTGCTACCGGGATGCCCGGAACTGTGAATTTTCTGTCTGTCTTGCTCATCTAACCACTCCTGTAACCACTCGTCCTCTATCCTGCTCTGCTCTGCGGATATCGCCATGATTGACATCACCGCAACGCCCACCATGAAGCCAAAGACGAATAACATCAGCATCACCATTCTTCGTCCATCTCCTTTTCCATCTCACACAGGAAAGCCACGTTGCATGCAAGATGCCACAGGTGAGGGAGACCGCTCTCCTTGTCTACGCCTGTAGGGTCATCGAGATAGTCGAGCATGTGACGCATCATAGCGTCTCTGTATCTGCCTATCCCGACCGTCTTCCAGTTGTCCGGGTCTCCGTATTTCTGATTGCCGTACATCCGCACCGCTGCGATGTCTCTTATGATTTCTCTCGGCACAAGCGTGACCTGCGGCTTTCCTGCATCTGCTTTTGCGCTCTGATCCGGCACATCGTTATCGCACATCATAGCGCACATGTCTTCAAGTGAACCAACTGTCGTTACCATTCCCATTTCTTTCTTCCCCCAACTGCAATAGTCGTTCTCGTTGTTAAGCTGATAGCATACGCCGGTCAACTCGACCGTCATCGGGCATCCTCTTGTCTGCCAGTACCGGCAATCCTTGCATCGGACGATGCACACCATCTCTCTGTCTGTTATCATGCGATCTTCTCCCTCAGCTTTCGGATGCTGTCCTCAAGCCATGACTTCCTCAGCTTCAACTCACCGTACTGATGTCTGTCTGTCGCCCTGACCATAGCCGCTTCGACATCGGTCAGTTCCGTCTCCAGTTCCTTGATGCGCTCCTTTATCTCTGTTGACTGGTCTGCCGCTTCGATGACTGCATCATCTTTGAGCGGATAGACTGACTTCCAGTTCTGTGATATGGATTCGTTCAGCATAGCCACCATGATGCGCTCGTCACCACCGGACAGCTTGACCAGTTTGTTGCACAGAGTGCGGATCGCTCTCTCGGATGTCAGAGGTGACTTTATCTTCTTGCGCATCTCTTCGAAATCCACAAGTGCGTCGATGACAGGGTCTGAAAATCCGAAACCCCTATATATATCTTCGTTCTTTCTTTCTTCTCTTTCTTTTATATTATTGTTCCCTTGTCGTTCCCTTCGTGTCCGTCTCGTTGTTCCCTTCGTGTCCGTCTCGTTGTTCCCTTCGTAGCTTGTCGGGTTTTGGTAAACGTTGAAATTGCAAATGGTTACAAGCATCCCGTGTGTTACCTTCGTTGTTACTATCATGCCCCTTTCATTGTTACCCTTCGTTTCCCCTTCGCACGGATTTCGTAACCAGTTAATCACGGAGTAGATTTCTTTCTTGGTCGGAGTCACCTTGCGATAGCCGATATAATACGAACAGGCTTCCTGTATTTCGGGAATAGAAACAATAAGCTGACCACGTTTAAGACTGGCAGAATCCTTGAACTGAGCCTTTAGCAACAGGTAATGCCAAACCTTGAAGTAAAGTGGCGGTTTCTTCCAAATTTCACTATCAAGGATTTTTCTGCTTTCTAGAATATAGCCACTCACTTGTCTTCTCCTTGTGTACCCTTTTATGGCACTTCTCGCATAAAGTAATGCCATTATTCACATCGTAACGAAGTTCCTCAAAGTCCCTGAAAGGCTTTATGTGATGTGCGTTCAGTTTGCCACCGACTTGGTTGCAGATTGCGCAGGTAAAGTTGTCTCGTGTAAATACTTTCGTTCTCCACTCCCGGTACTCCGGCGAGTGTCTATGATCCCGATTTGTTTTCTCCCACGGCAACTTGTATCCTTTTGGGCAAAGATATATTTCCCCCTCATATATCACCGCACGTTCAACAGGAGCGAAAAAGCAAAAGTGTTTTATATACTCCCTCTCGCTAATCATTCCTAAAACATACGCACAATCGCCACAATATACTTCGCCATCCTCATTAACGGAAGGAGCGTTAAAGTTAATATATTCACCGCAACGGCAACAATAGTTACACATGGTATTCCCTTTCCGGGTAGGGGGGCTATTCGCCCCCCACCTGTCTCTTTGACGGTCTGACCGCAATGTAGTCTTCCGGGGATTCACAGTACCCCTTGAGCAATCCGTTCAACGCATTCATCAGCAGGTCTGTCGATATCCTGTTCAGTTCCCTCACCTGCTTCTGATCCCTCACCACGATCACATCTACCCACATGTCCATCACTCCTTTTCCAGTTTCTTCGCAAGGTCAGCGAGAGCCTCACGCAGCCTATCCTTATCCTCTTCCGGCAGGGATGCAGGGTCTTCGACCTTTTCAGCACCCTTGTACAGTTCGCAGTCATCGCAATCGTCACAGCAACTCATATCGACGGACGGCGAAATGGTGATATCGATCTCGTCATCCTGCGACAGGACGGCAAGCATAGCGATCATCATCGGCTCATCATAGTTCTTCAGCGTTACATCGTTGTAAGTGCCTCTTTCTTTGATTTTGATGTCATAAATCATGTCTTTCATAGTTATCGTTATCTCCTTTTCAAATAGTCTCTTGCGTAGCTGTTCTCTTCCTCATGCCACCTGTAGACGGCACGTTCATCTTCGTCATCGTCGTAGGCATCATAGTCATATTCCTCATCGATGGCGTTATTGAATCTGTCTTCTTCAAAGACATCGTCCGGTATCATCATAGCTGCCACCTCTAGAACGGCACGTCTTCTGGAACATCGAACCATCCCGGATTGTCGCCTTTCCTGCCGTAGCGGTCTACGTTCAAGTCCATCGGTCTTGCACCGCTGTTAGCGATGTCAGGGTCTTTCTCCGTCGGCTTCGAACCGAACCACTCGACTTTATAGGCTGACACTTTCAGCTTGCGTCTCTTCTCACCGTTCTGTGTCTGCCACTCATCGGAAATGAGTCTGCCTTGAATAGCGATCTGCCTGCCCTTGTAGCAGAACTTCGCCATGTTCTCTGCCGTCTTGCCGAAACAGGAGAACTCGATGAATACGGTCTCCAGTTCGCCGTTCGCCATCTCATCAAGAGCGATGGTGTTCCGCACGTAAGCTGTACTGTTCCTGCCATACTCGCAGACCGGGTCTTGTACCAGTCTGCCTGTTAAGAATACAAAGTTAATCTTCTTCACCCCCCTCTTCAAGGTCATCATCTTCAAACCTGTCTAGGTCATCGTCATCCATCTCGATGCCGTACTCCTCTGTCGAGTAGATATCCGGCATATCAGGATCTCCGTCGAACCCGGCTAACTTGCTTTCCGTAATGTCGATGTTCGGCATCGGTCTGCGCCGTGTATGCGCCTTGGTGTATCCCATCATGGAGTCCGCAATGTCAAGTTCGAAAGACGACGGCTGTGCTTCTGCTTCGATGTCATCGAGTCTGACTTCTTCTTCCGGCTTGCGCCAGTTGACTAGGTCTATCTCTCTGACATAGACGTAATATCTTTTGACATAAGCACCGCTGCCCAGTTTGGTCACATAGGTCTGCAACTCTCCATGTATGAGGACGAGACCGCCCTTGACACCGTACAGACGCAAATTCTTTGCGATGTTGTTCCATGCGATGCACTCGATGTAGTCAACATCGCTCGGCTCACCCTTGCTATTTACATTACTCGGGCGACCCTGCTTGCGCTTGACCGCTACGGTAAAGGTCACATAGTTCTTTCCTGTCCTTGCCGTCTTCAGCAGCGGCTGCTTGGTGATCCTGCCGAAGATGCTGATGTGGTTCAACCAATCACCCCCTCGTCTGTATCGCCTTGTTCAGAAGCTGACACGCCTCTTGGTATCTGCTTGCTTTCATGTCGGCGATGTCCTTGATGTCGAAATACTTCTTGAACTGTTCGACATCCACCTTGTCACCTGCTTCTGTGAGCAACCGCTCTATCATGGCGATACCTTTCTTGTCGATAGGAGCGTCTTCCGGGAGATCCTCTCCGCTGTATAAGTAGAGTGCAAGCCCATGTCTAGCCACCGCCTTGGTCAACGACCGCTGTATCGCCTTATTGACATCAAAGGAGGTGACAAGGTCTGCCGGGATGCTCCTGTTTCGATGATCCATGACCGGAAGATATTCGATATGCTCGATGCCCTGTACGGTCACCCCGGTCTTGACCCAACATGTCCTGCCGTCCGTATGGTAGTTCCATCCATCTGCGTTCTCATAAATCGTGTAGAAGCTGTCCGGGTACAGCTTCTTCAATTCTGCCCATGCCCATGCCCACGAGAGATATGTCAGACCGTTCTTTTTCTCGGTCTTCTCGTTGACATTGATGGCATTGAGGGTCTTGAAATAGTTCTCTGCCATTTACTCCTCTCCTCTCAACCAGTACCTTTTGTACATCCGTCCATCGATCATGTTCTGACACCACTCATCTTCGATGCGATAACCCTTTGCTTTGAGCCTGTAGATGATGGACGAAAGTCTTGTGATGTGGTAGCTTTCGATAGCTTCCCACGATGTGATGCAGCCGACCGCAGTCAGATGCTTCAGCACCAAATCATTCTGCCCTGTCATTTTCTCCCCCTTGCTTGAAGTCCGCAGGATTCAGCAGGATGCGCTTTCCGACCCTGTAGTGCGGAATCTCGTTCTGCCGTACAAGACCGTAGACCGTCATACAGCTGATGCCCATATAGTCTGCGAACTCCTTTACAGACATCATCCTATCCATCCTTTTTCTCCCTCACCAACCTTGTGACCTTTACGCCAAGGGCATTTGCGACCTGCTGAAGCGTAGCAACCGTTGGTGAAACCTTGTTCCATTTCTGAATCGTTCCGACACCAAGACCTGCTTTCCGTTCGACTGCATTGATCGTCATGCCCTTCTTTTCGCAAAGTTCCTTAACATTTGCGTAAACGTCTATCACTTCTTCACCCCTTTCTTTGTCCAATATTTGTATCAGACGGGAAAAGTTTCTTCATTTCACTTGACTACAGGCATGAATTAATTCTATAATTGGTATGCGACTACTAACATAGAATTGGCTCTGCCACCTCATTTGTGTTATGAAACTTTTCACCGCTTACAATACCCATTATACTGAATTGTTTCATAATGTCAAGCTATTTTCAGAAACTTTTCACAACATATGGGGGTCAAAATGGAAATTACAACACAAGAAATCATTCAAAATCTTTGCAATCAGCGAGGTATAAGCGTTCACGCTTTAGAAAAGATTCTTAATTTTGGGATTGGCTCGTTAAGCAAGCCTAACGTGATGAAGTCCGATCGACTATACAAAGTCGCAAAATACTTCAATGTTCCGATGGAATATCTGATGACCGGGGAGATGCCTGAGATGCAGGACTACTACATTGACCCGGAAGTCGCAGAACTTGCGGAAGAGCTGCGCACAAGACCAGAGATGAAGATACTGTTCGATGCAAGCAGGGATGTCACAAAGAAAGATATCCTGTTCGTATCGACGCTGTTAGAGAGATTGAAAGAAGAACAGTATGGGGATTGAGAACGTGAACATCAGGGAGATGTATCTGGGGGATGCCATAAACGCTTTCATCACCTACGTGGTCGATGACTGCGAAGTGTGGTACACGATCTTTCTGAACGATGCCCTGTGCGAGGAGAAGAAACGGAAAGCCTTACAGCACGAACTGGAACATATCCGCAGGGGAGATTTTGACAGTATGATCCCGGCAGCGCAGCTTGAATCGATTGCACACGATTTGACCGCATAAAACAAAAGCAGCCACCGAGAGCGAAAGGTGACCGCTTTTGCCGAAAGGACATTATATGAGGTACTGATATGAATGCCACTATTATTATAACCTTTTTTACACACGCTTTGGGAAAGGACGGACGATGTATGTAAAGCAAGGAAACAACCCGACCACCTACTATCTGACCTATACAAAGGGTACTGATATCACCGGTCAGAAAGAACGCTACTACAGGACTCTCCACGATATCACAAGCAGAAAGCAGCTGAAGCAGGAGATGAAACGCTTTGAGCGTGAAGTCGATGACGGACTGGTGCAGAAGACGAAAGCCGGAATCACCCTGTATGACATGTGCGAGAGGATGCTGAGCGACTACATCAGCGTAGGCATCAAGGAGACATCTGTCAGAGGATATCGTGTCATCCTTGACAGGCTGAAGAACCACCGCATCAGCAAAGCGAAAGCCGAAGCGATTCAAACGGACGATATGCAGAAGTTTGTCCGGCAGCTGCAAGATACGAAGTACGGAAAGAAGCAGAAACAGTATTCTCCGAAGACCATCAGGAACACGATGTCTTTCATTTCTAACTGTTATGACATCGCTATCACGGCAGGACTAGTCACGCACAACCCTTGTGCGAATATCCGTCTGCCGAAAGCAAACAGGACAGCAGAGAAGAAGACGCTGACCCTTAACGAACTTCCTGTCTTCTTGCAGAACTTGAACCGCCTTGACCCGGATACGGCTCTCATGTTTCAGCTTGCTCTGTTCCTTGGTCTGCGCAGGTCGGAAGTCTGCGGAATCAGATTGCAACACCTGCACGGCGACTGGCTTGAACTCGTTGAGACCCGGCACTCTGTCAGATCGAGAGGAGAAACGAAGACTGTCGTTTCAGATACGAAGACCTCTGCATCGATGGCACACATCGCTATCCCTGCATTTTTACAGGTTGAGATTGCTGACCTTATCAAGTATCACGAGGCACAAAAAAAGTCGCTCTATGGGGCATATAACGCCGAATGCGACTATCTCATACTTGAGGAGTTTGGCAACCCGATGCCACCTGACCGCTTCAATCACCGCTTGCAAGCGTACACGAAAAGCATCGGGATAGAGTATGTCACGTTCCATCAGCTGCGCCACACCTACGCCTCTTTGGTCAACCACTTTGGTGCGGACATCGTGGAACTGGCATCGCAGATGCGTCATGCGAATCCCGACATCACCCTGACAACGTACACACATCTTGTGCGGTCTGTATCCGATTCATCCCGAAAGTTTGCAGAAAAGATGGATTCGTTCGTGAACGAGATGGACGGAAAATGGACGGAAAACGCATAAGAAAAACCCTTGAAACGTTGAAATTTCAAGGGTTTGATGGTGTTCGCGGAGGGAATCGAACCCCCAACAAGGCTTTAGGAGAGCCCCGTTATATCCGTTTAACTACGCGAACAGGTACCTATGTATATTATCACGGAAGCCCGGCGGTTTCAAGAGCTTTCTGCGCGATTCGGGGCAGGCGCGCGGAGGAGGGCCCTCCGCACGCACTGCCTTCTCTCGTCTGCTTTTACTTCGTGCCGTACAGCCTGTCGCCGGCATCGCCGAGGCCCGGCAGGATGTAGGCGTTCTCGTTCAGGCATTCGTCCTTCGCGGCGATGTAGATGTCCACGTCCGGATGCGCGTCGCGCAGGGCATCGATGCCCTCCGGCGCGGCGATCAGGCACAGGAACGCGATGTCCTTGCCGCCTCTCCGCTTGATGAAATCCATCGCTGCCACCGCGCTGCCGCCGGTCGCGAGCATCGGGTCGACGACGAAGATCTTTCTCTTGTCGATGTCCGTCGGGAGTTTGCAGTAGTATTCGACCGGCATGTGGGTCTCCGGATCGCGGTACAGGCCGACGTGACCGACCTTTGCGTTCGGCACGAGCGCCAGCATCCCGTCGACAAAGCCCAGTCCCGCTCTCAGGATCGGCACGATCGCGATGTCCTCGCCCGCCAGCATCTTGACGTTCGCCTGCTGCATCGGGGTCTCGATGGTCACTTCCTTGAGCGGCAGGTTGCGGGTCGCCTCAAAGCCCATCAGCATCGCGACTTCCTTCGCGAGCTCGCGGAATTCCTTGACCGTCGTGTTCTTGTCCCTCATGAGGGAAACTTTGTGCTGGATCAGCGGATGATCAAATACGTAAACTTTGCCTTTCTTGTCTGCCATAGCATCCTCCTTGTGTATCAGCTGCGGTCTTGGCCGCTTAATCGACTTTTTTTGCTGCTTTCGGCGCCCCGGTCTTCAGACGTGCTCGATGTCATAACCGGCTGAGCGGAGCATCCGGTTCATCACGGAAAAACCGAGTTCCTCTTCCTCCAGCGCCCGCACGAGCACCAGCCCGACGCCTTCCCGGTCCAGCTCCCGGAGCCTGGCGAAGAAATCCCTCGCCGCCTCCTGCGGGTCCTTGCCGTAATCCAGAATCGCGACGGTCTTGCCCGCGGCCTCCGCGACCTTCCGGAGCTCCCGGATCCTCGCGCGGACCGCCTCCGGCTCGCCGGCGATCAGCCGGACCTCAGCGTTCGGCGCGTAATGCTTGTACTTCATGCCCGGGGACTTCGGCGCGAAGATCTCCGATTCGTCCGGCCGGCGGAACAGCGCTTCGTCGTACCGCACCTCCGTGCCGAGCACCTCCTCGAGCTGCTCCTTCGTGATGTAGCCCGGGCGCAGGATCGTCGGGCACTCCCCGGTCAGATCCAGCACGGTGGATTCGATCCCAACCTGACAATCCTCACCGAGCAGGACCGCATCGATCCGCCCGTCCATATCCTCCAGGACGTCCTGCGCCGTCGTCGGGCTCGGCTTGCCGGACAGGTTGGCGCTCGGCGCCGCGACCGGAACGCCGGCTGCGAGGATCAGTTCTCTCGCCGTCGGGTTGGACGGCATCCGGATCGCGACCGTCTGAAGGCCGCCGGTCGTCGTCTCCGGCACGAGGTCGGTCTTGTGGAAGATAAAGGTGATCGGCCCCGGCCAGAACGCCTGGATCAGCCGGATCGCCGCCACCGGCAGCTCCCGGATCAGATCGGCAAGCTGCCCGGTTTCCGCGATGTGGACGATCATAGGATTGTCGCTCGGCCGCCCCTTGGCCTCGTAGACCGCCCGGACCGCCGCCTCATCCAGCGCGTTGGCGCCGAGCCCGTAGACCGTCTCCGTCGGAAACGCCACGAGCCCGCCCGCCCGGAGGATCTCCCCGGCGTGCCGGATGTTTTCCTGCGTTACTTCTAATCTCTCAGTTTCCATGCTTTCCATGCTCTTCCGGCCGCCTCCGGCCGCAAGAGTCCGTTTCCTCAGAAATTCTTCATCTTTTCCGCCTGATCGTGCGTGATCAGCGCGTCGACGATCTCATCGATATCCCCGTCCAGGAACGTATCGAGCTTGTACAGCGTCAGGTTGATCCGGTGATCGGTCACGCGGCCCTGCGGGAAGTTGTACGTCCGGATGCGCTCCGAGCGATCCCCGGAACCGACCTGGCTCCGCCGGTCCGCCGCGATCTTGTCGTTCTGTTCCTGCAGCATGAGGTCGTAGAGCCTGGATTTCAGGACCTTGAACGCCTTTTCCTTGTTCTTGATCTGCGACTTCTCGTCCTGACAGGTGACGACCAGTCCGGTCGGGATGTGGGTCAGCCGGACCGCCGAGTCCGTCGTGTTGACGCACTGGCCGCCGTTGCCGGACGCGCGGTACACATCGACGCGAACGTCGTTCGGATCCAGATTGACCTCCACGTCATCCACCTCCGGCAGCACCGCGATGGACGCCGCGGACGTGTGGATGCGCCCGCTGGACTCCGTCTCCGGCACCCGCTGGACGCGGTGGACGCCGCTCTCGTACTTCATCCGGGAATACGCGCCCTTGCCCTTGATCATGACGACCGCTTCCTTCACGCCGCCGATCCCGGTATCGTTCGTATCGATGATCTCGGTCTTCCACCGCCGGCGCTCCGCATAACGGAGGTACATTCTCAGCAGGTCCCCGCCGAACAGCGCGGCTTCCTCCCCGCCGGTCCCGGCGCGGACTTCCAGAATGACGTTCTTATCGTCGTTAGGGTCCTTCGGAAGAAGTAAAATCTTAAGCTCCTGCTCAAGTCTCTCTTCCTCAGCCTTAGAT
>CAYLSR010000032.1:0-761 GCA_964385855.1 uncultured Mogibacterium sp. | reverse complement strand
GTTAGGGTCCTTCGGGAGCAGCAGGATCTTGAGCGTCTCCGTCGAGCGCTCGATCTGCGCCTCAAGCTCCTTCATTTCCTCCCGGGCCATCTCGCGAAGTTCTTCATCGTCTTCCATCTCGAAGATCTCCTTCGCGTCCGCGAGATCCGACTGCGCCTGCTTGTACGCCCGGTACTCCTTGACGATCGGCTCCATCTCGCCCATTTCCTTCATGTATTTCTGCCATGTCGGCTGATCGGAGATGATCGCCGGATCGGACACCTTCTGTGCCAGCTCCTCGTACTTCTCCAAAATGAAATCCAGTTTGTCAAACATCGTTCTCTTCCTTTATTATCTCTGGTTTCAACCTTTACTATTTTATCATACTCGCCCCGCAATTGCAGTAAGATTAGCCATTGTCTTGCAACAAACCAACATCCGGTATCCCCTGGCTGTTGTCTTGCAACAACACGGTTTCCGGTATCCCTTGCAAGACTTCCCGGTTCGGCGCCCACCCGTCCGGCGCTTTGGTGCCCCGGGAGGGGCTCGCCGGCAGCCGGTTCTTAGCGATTGGCAAGCGCGAAGCGTGAAGCCAGAGCTTAGAACCGTTGCGTCGCCGGCGCGAGGCGAGAGCCGTACCCGACCCGGGCAGCAAAGCGCCGGGCGGGAGGCGCGACTTTTGCACGTACGAAAAGAGGATGCTGCAATAGCGAATCTACTGCAACATCCTCTGATTGCATCGTCCCTAAAGGTCGCCTCCTAAGCGAGGGGTCGAAGGTTCG
>CAYLSR010000031.1:10265-10959 GCA_964385855.1 uncultured Mogibacterium sp. | reverse complement strand
CTATGGGTGTGGACATTCCCGGTGCCTTTGCGGCCTATAACCGCTGGTATGGCGCTTTCCTCTCTCAGTACAAGACTTCGATGAACCTGACGGGCAATGGCAATGTCAGCTTAGAGCAGTCAGCACCCGCAGCCGACACGCAGCCCGTCGAGGGTCTGCTGATGACCAAAGATACCGATGGCAACCGGGTGACGTGGACGTACGACGGCACCCTGCCGAAAGTCTATGTGACCAGTGCCTATTGTCATGATATAGTTCCTGCCGTTCAGGTGGGCGATGTCAACCTCAGCCATGACATCTGCTGGTCGGTGGCTAACCCCTCAGGCAGTTATACTGTCGAAATCATGTCAGCACCCAAGCTGTCGGCATATGCTGTAAGTTCCTTGAATTTCAAGGCAGGATTGCATAATATGCACGGGTTTGGGGTCCTGCCGCTGAGATAAGCTTCGGTAAAGGGAGAACAGACCTTCTCTTCAAGCTCTTTTTTGATATCAACTGTTTTCAGTGGGATCCCTATGTGCCGGGCCGTTGCCTCAGCGCTTTCTCTGGAGGAAGCATCCGCATTGTCAAGATACAGCCCGAACACATCATAGCCTTTGGCCTTGAGGAGCACAGCACATACGCTGTAGTCCACTCCGCCGGAAAACCCCAATACTATCTTCAACTGTTCTGCACCGTATAGATCATCAGAACC
>CAYLSR010000031.1:9994-10241 GCA_964385855.1 uncultured Mogibacterium sp. | reverse complement strand
GAAATATCAGCAGGGGATACGCCGGAGATACGGCTCGCTCTGCCGAAATTGTCGGGTCTTATCTTTGCAAGCTTCTCGCGGGCCTCCAAACGAAGACCGGTCACTTTTGCATAGTCTATATCTTGAGGGATTTGTCTGCTCTCCATTTTTGAAAATTCTTCTATCTGTTTTAGCTGCCTTTTTATATAGCCCTCGTATTTGAGCCTTATCTCAACCTGTTCGGTCACTTCGTCCGGCAGATCCGGCC
>CAYLSR010000031.1:0-9984 GCA_964385855.1 uncultured Mogibacterium sp. | reverse complement strand
CGTTCGCACGGTCAAGCCCGTCCGCCGCGCCGACGGCACTTACGTCCGCTTCGACGAGAACGCCTGCGGTCTGCGCAGCAGATCTGCAAGTGAAGTTCCGTTTGAAGGCGGAGTAGTGCCGAGGGAGACGAGGATATCCGCAAGTTCCTTTGAAGGACCGATGTGGGCGTTCTCAAGCCTGATGATCTCATTATCAACTGCAGCATATTTGGCTTTTACGGCATTAAGACGATCCTGACTCACCAGACCGATCTCATAACCTCTTTTACATAGTCTTTCATCAGCGTTGTCCTGCCTGTGCAGAAGCCTGTATTCACTGCGCGATGTCATCATACGGTAGGGCTCATTCGTACCTTTTGTAACAAGATCGTCTATCAGTGCACCTATGTAACCTTCGCTCCGCTGCAGAATAAAAGCTTCTCGTCCAAGAAGCTTCAGTGCAGCATTAACTCCGGCTATATAGCCCTGCACTGCAGCCTCCTCATATCCTGATGAGCCGTTGAATTGCCCGGCTCCGTACAGGCCGTGTATCTGCTTGCTCTCGAGAGTCGGCTGAAGAGCGGTAGGATCGATGCAGTCATACTCTATTGCATAGGCACATCTGGTCATTTCAGCGTTTTCAAGGCCGGGTAGCGTATGCAGCATACAAATATGTCTCTCCTCCGGCATAGACGAGGAAAAGCCCTGGATATACAGCTCCTCTGTGTTCAATCCCATCGGTTCGATAAACAGCTGATGGCGTTTCTTATCCTGAAATGTCATGACCTTTGTTTCAATGCTTGGGCAGTAGCGCGGGCCGGTCCCCTCGATTACGCCGGCGTATATCGGGCTTCTGTCGAGGTTTTCACGGATAATTTCATGCGTACGTTCATTCGTGTATGTCAAATAGCATACAGCGTGGTTTTCGGGCATTTCAGCTGTAGAAAATGAGAATGGCTGTGCTTTTTCATCGCCTGCCTGAACTTCCTTTTTTGAAAAATCAACGCTCCGGACATTAACTCTGGGAGGAGTACCGGTTTTGAACCTCCTCATAGGAAGCCCAAGCTCTCTGAGCCTTTCACTTAGTGACACAGACGCAGCAAGCCCGTCCGGACCGGATGACTTTACAGCCTCACCTGTAATAGTGCGCCCGTCAAGATATGTTCCGGTTGCTATTATAACAGCTCGGCAGGAATACACTGCGCCTGTTGCCGTTACTACTGCTCTCACTGATGCGTTTTCAGTTACGATGTCTGTTATCTCAGCCTGCTTTACCCGCAGATTATCCTGAAGCTCCAGAGTATGCTTCATCACTTCCTGATAGCGGCGCCTGTCTGCCTGGGCACGAAGGGAGTGGACGGCAGGCCCTTTGCCCATATTGAGCATACGGTATTGTATGCAGGATCTGTCGGCTGCTTTTGCCATCTCACCGCCCAAAGCATCCAGTTCACGAACAAGATGTCCTTTGCCTGTTCCGCCTATGGCGGGATTGCAAGGCATGTTGCCAACGCTGTCAAGGTTTATGGTCAAACAGATGGTGTCGAGGCCGAGCCTTGCCGCGGCGAGCGATGCCTCTATCCCGGCATGTCCCGCGCCTATTACGGCAATGTCGCAGTTTCCGGCGTTGAATCTGATAATGTTTTCATCCATGGGAGAATCTCCGAATTTTAAATGCCATTTTTATACTGAAACTTATTTATTTTAGTTTATTTCCGGCCGATATGCAAGTGCTATACCGGCTCGCAGATGCTCGTCAGCGCCGGCGGCCTGCAGGCGGGGACGATCGGCGGCGGGGCCGTCGAGAAATTCTCCATCGAGTACGCGCAGAAGCTGATTTCGGAGAAGCGGTCGGACGTCCATGAGTATATCCTTCGGAAGAACGATAAAGAAGATATCGGCATGGAGTGCGGCGGCGATGTGACGGTTTACTTTCAGTTCATCGACCACGCGGAGCCGGCGTGGGGTGTCCTTTGTGAGAACATCCTCTCCATGATCGCGGAGCGCCGCAGGGGTTGGCTCGTTCAGAAGCTGGACGGTTCTCTTCCGGCACTGATCGACGGGGACCGCGCGGTCGTCTGCGGCGGTTCTTATGAACTGCCAGACTGCATGCTGGCGGAAGGCAGCGTCAACGACGGCGGGTTCTTCGCCATGCCGCTCCCGGTCGGCGAGCGGGTGATCCTGTTCGGTGGCGGGCACTGCGCGCTGGCGCTGGCGCCGGTGCTTCACAGCGTGGGGTTCCGCATCACCGTAATGGACAACCGGGAGGAGTTCGTGACACACGAGCGGTATCCGATGGCGGAGGAGCGGATCTGCGGCGATTTCACGCGCATCGCGGACTATCTGACGGTCGCGCCGGACGACTACATCGTCGTCATGACGACCGGTCACAGCTTTGATTATACCGTACAGGAGCAGGTGCTGCGGGTACCGTCCGCCTATGTCGGCGTGATCGGTTCCCGGAGAAAGACCGCTTCCGTCAACACGCGCCTGCGGGAAGCCGGCGTGCCGGAGGAGGCGATCCAATCGGTCCATACACCGATCGGCCTCAGCATCAAGGCGGTCACGCCGGAGGAGATCGCGGTCAGCATCGCGGCGGAGATGATCCTCGTGCGGGCGGAACTCCGCGAAAAGGTCAGCGAGGCTTCGCATTCATGCCCGATGCACTGATAAACAAGGGACAGGAGACACTATCATGACTGAAAAAAACAAACCGAGAACGCGCAAGCGCAATGTGACGGAGCGCGGCAAGACCGTGACGAGACGGGGCGGCGGAGTCGGCGGAAGCCGGATCGGCGGCGGCCTGCTGGATCACCTGCGCGAAAAGGGCGGCGAAGGGCTGCTCGAGAAGCTGGAAGACATCGTAAAGGAGGACCGGCATGAATAGGCGTCGCGGCAGCCGGGGCGGCTTCGGCAGCCTGCTCCGGACGGCGCTGCTGATCATTGCGCTGTTTCTGATCGGCAGCTTTATCATGCGGATGCTGAACGGCCCACAGGAGACTCCGGCCGTCAACACAGGCACCACCGTCAGCGTGGCGGACACGGTCGCGGCGGGCGGCGGCGTGCAGTCCGGCTGGGCGATCACGCCGAACACCGAAGAAGAAGTCCAGACGGAGACCGCGCAGGAGGCCCGTGAGAAGTTCACGACGATCAAAGGGGACGGCAAGGATGAGATGACCATCCTCGTCTACATGTGCGGGACCGACCTCGAGTCCAAATCGGCCATGGGGACGAACGACCTCAACGAGATGCTCTCCGCGGATGTCGGGGATAACATCAACCTGCTGGTCTACACCGGCGGCTGCACGCAGTGGCGCAACCGGGTGATCAGCAGCAGCGTCAACCAGATCTATAAGATCCAGCACGGCAAGATCGAATGCGTCGTGGAGAACGACGGCAGGAAGCCGATGGTCGATCCGGATACGCTGGAAGGCTTCGTCCGGTGGGGCAACCAGAACTATCCGGCGAACCGCATGGCCCTGATCCTGTGGGATCACGGTACCGGCTCCGTGTCCGGATACGGCTACGACGAGAAGTATTCCAGCGCAGGCTCGATGACGCTGCAGCAGATCGACCAGGCGCTGACGAACGCGGGCGTGAAGTTCGATTTCGTCGGCTTTGACGCGTGCCTGATGGCGACCGCGGAGACCGCGGTCATGCTCGGCGACCACGCGGACTACATGGTCGCCAGCGAAGAGACCGAACCGGGTGTCGGCTGGTACTACACGGACTGGCTCGACGCGGTCTCATCCAACTCTTCAATCCCGACCGTGGATCTCGGCAAGGTGATCGTGGACAGCTTCGTACAGGTCTGCCGCAAGCAGACGCCGGGGCAGACGACCACGCTTTCGGTCGTGGATCTCGCGGAGTTCTCGCAGACGTTCCTGCCGGCGATGAGCAAGTTCTCGACCGGCATGACGGACCTCATGGAGAGCGGCAACTACGCGCAGGTCTCCAAGGCCCGCAGCATGTCTAAAGAATTCGCCAGAGGCAACAAGCTGGATCAGATCGACCTCATCCACTTCGCCTCGCTGATGAAGACTGCAGAGGGGAATGCGCTCGTGGACACGCTGACGTCAGCGATCAAGTACAACCGGACGTCCAGCGGGCTCGCGAACGCCTACGGGCTGTCGATCTACTTCCCGTACACGAGCTTCCGCGGCGTGAACAGCGCGGCGAGCATCTTCACGAGCATCGGGATGAGCGCGGAGTACGCGCTGTGCATCCAGAAGTTCGCGCAGGGACAGGCCTCCGGCCAGGCGGTCACGGGCGGCGGTTCGACGCCGTGGTATTCGCTCTACGGCAGCGATTCCGGGAGTTACAGCGGGAGCTCCGGCAGCCAGGATTCCTACGGATACAGCTATGATCTCTCCGGCGAAGAGATGATGGAGATCCTGGGACTGCTGCTCGGCGGACGGTATCCGGACGTCAGCAAGCTCCATCTGGACGGCTGACCGGGGACAACAGCGGTTTCCTGACCGCGGGCGAGCCGGATGCGGAGGCGATCCTCGCGATGGTTTCCGAGAACCGTGTCAGGGATGAAGACCTCACGTGGAAAGAGAACAAGGCGGGCGAGAAGGTCCTGAGCCTCACGGACGAGCAGTGGGCGCTCATCTCCCGCGTGGACAAGTCCCTCTACTACGAGGATGAGGACGGCTACATCGACCTCGGGCTGGACAACGTCTACGATTGGGATGAGGAAGGCAACCTCGTGCCTGAGACGGAAGCCTACAGCCTGGCGATCAACGGTCAGCCGGTGGCGTACTACCACACCGAGACCTACGATGCCGGTGACGACGAGTACCGGATCGCTGGGACGGTCCCGGTCCTCCTGAACGGGGACCGCGCGGACCTCATCGTGGTCTTTGATCAGGACAACGAGAACGGCTATATCGCAGGCGCCGTCTACAAGTATGAGGACACCGATGCGGTGGCCAAGAGCCTGAGCGGGCTGCAGGAGGGTGATCAGATCGACTTCCTCGCGGGTTGCTACCGCAAGGACGGCACGTTTGAAGATAACTATATGATTGGTGATCCGCTGACGGTCGAAGATCCGGCGGCGATCGAGATCAGCGACGTCGAGCTCAGCGGCAAGACGCTCATCGCGTACTGCCTGACGGATATCTACGGCCAGCAGTTCTGGACGGAGACGATCGGCGAATAATGCGTGTGACCGTACGGCCTGCCGGAACGGTTCAGCGGGAAACTGCAGGATAGAGAAAGGGAAGGGAAAAGATGATTTCATTTGAAAACGACTACAGTGAAGGCGCTCACTACAAGCTCATCAAGGCGCTCGTCGAAACCGACATGGTGCAGGCACCGGGTTACGGGACAGATCCGTTCTGCGAGGAAGCCAAAGAGAAGATCCGCGCGGAGATCGGGATATCGGACGCGGATGTGTTCTTCCTGGTGGGCGGAACGCAGACCAACCAGATCGCGATCAGCACCATGCTGAAGCCGGGGCAGGGCGTCCTGGCCGCGGAGACCGGGCACATCAATGTCCACGAGTCCGGCGCGATCGAATACACCGGGCACAAGGTGCTGACGCTTCCTGCGCATGACGGCGGGAAGGTCGATCCGGCGGAGGTCCTCCACTTCCTGAAGACGTTTCACGGGGATGTCAACAACGACCACATCGTCTATCCGGGCATGCTCTACATCACGCATCCGACGGAATACGGCAATGTCTACAGGAAGGCGGAGCTGCAGGCGCTGCGGGCGGTCTGCGACGAATACAATATCCCGATTTACCTGGATGGCGCGAGGCTGGGCTATGGACTCATGAGCCGGGAGTCCGACATGACGATCCGGGATATCGCGGAGCTGACGGACGCGTTCTACATCGGCGGCACCAAGATCGGCGCGCTCTGCGGCGAGGCGCTGATCTTCACCAAGAACAACACGCCGGAGCGCTTTGTCGCGCAGATGAAGCAGCACGGCGCGCTGCTCGCCAAGGGCAGACTGGTGGGCGTCCAGTTCCGGGAGCTCTTCACGGACGACCTGTACTTCAAGATCAGCCGGAACGCGATCGAGACCGCAGAGATGCTCAAGGAAGTCATGCACCGCAAGGGCATCGAGTTCTACTATGAGTCGCCGACCAACCAGCAGTTCATCATCCTGGAGGACGAGCGAATGAAGGAACTCGCGAAGCACGTCGTCTTCAGCTTCATCGAGAAGCTGGATGACACGCACGCGGTCGTGCGGTTCTGCACGAGCTGGGCGACGAAGAAGGAAAACGTGGCCAAACTGGAAGAGCTGCTGTAGACTGCAGGACGCCTGAAATTTGTGAGAAAAAGCGCCGGATGTCTGTTGATTCGGCGCTTTCTTCATGTTATGATAGACGGAAATCGAGGGGAAAACACTGGAGGTGTGTAATGAAAAAGGTCGAATACGCGGATCAGATGCACAACAGCAAATATAACTGCTGTCAGGCGGTCGCCTGTGCATACGCGGAAGAAGTCGGGATGAGCAAGCAGGACCTGTTCCGGATGGCGGAAGGGTTCGGCTTCGGATTTGGCTGCATGGAGGGCATCTGCGGCGCGCTGTCCGGCGCGGTGATCCTGGCGGGCGTCGTGAACAGCGACGGCAATCTCGAGGCGCCGGGCACCAAGAAGGACACCTACAAGCTGTCCAAGGAGATGGTCCGGCTGTTTCAGGAGAAGACCGGCGGACTGATCTGCAGAGATCTCAAGGGCATCGACACAGGAGTCGTCCTATGCACCTGCCCGAACTGCATCAAGGCGGGCGTCGAGGTCGCACAGGAAGTGCTGGGACTGCCGGCAGAATAAAGGCGACGGCTGACCGGGCGGACTGCCCGCAGCCACTATAGGAAGCATCGGAGCTCGCAGGAAACCCGGCGGGCTCTTTCAACGGGCATTATTTGGGAGAAAGAGAATGGAACAACAAACAAAAGGCGGCGAATACAGAAGGGGACTGTTCGCCGCGATCGGCTGCATGACGCTGTGGGGCGTTCTGCCGGCGTACTGGAAGCTGCTGATCCCGATCGATTCCAGGGTCATCATCATCTACCGCATCCTGCTGGTCTTCGTGAGCGCGCTGATCCTGGCGCTGAGGAGCTTCAGCCTGAAGGAGATCTTCGGACCGGTCCTGCAGGACCGCCGGATGGCCCTTCGGTTTATCGCCGCGGGCGCGATCATCACGATCAACTGGAGCACCTACATCTGGGCGGTCAATGCCGGCCACATCGTGGAGTCGAGCACCGGCTACTACATCGAACCGCTGATGGTCTGCCTCTTCGGGATCGTGCTGTTTCATGAGAAGCTGACGAAGTACAACCTCACGGCGATGGGGCTGGCGCTGATCAGCGTGGTCATCCTGCTGATCCACTTCCGGCAGCTGCCGTGGATCGCGCTTTCGCTCGCGCTGTCGTTCTCGGTGTATTCCGCGATCAAAAAGACCGTGACGCAGCCGCCGCTGATCTCGCTGGTCTATGAGACGATGTTTTTTGCGCCGATCGCGCTGGTCCTCATCCTCGGGCTGGAGTGTACGGGGCACGGAGCGCTCGCGGTGGCGGCGCCGCACCAGATCGTCCTGCTCTTGTTCTGCGGGTTCATCACGGCGATCCCGCTGGCGCTCTTCGCGGCGGCGGCGCAGAAGATCACGATGTTCGCGCTGGGGCTGGTCGAATACATCAGCCCGACGCTTTCGCTGATATTGGGGATCCTGTTTTATCACGAGGCGGTCGACCGCGTCCAGATGTTCGCAATCAGCCTGATCTGGGTCGGCCTGATCTTCTTCTCCTACGGGGAGTTCAGGACCGGCCGCGAGGCATCCGGCCGGGCGGAAGACTGACCGGCTGAATAGAAAAGGGGAAAAAAGAACGAGATGACATCTGAGAAGAGCAACGAGAGGAAAAGCCGGCGTCAGCCGGTGGATATGTTAAACGGAAAGATCTGGCCCGCAGTGCTGCGGGTCGCTTTGCCGATCGCGCTGACGAGCATGCTGCAGCAGCTGTTCAACGCCGCGGACATCGCGGTGCTCGGGCAGTTCGTGGGCAGCAATGCGATGGCGGCGGTCGGCAGCAACAGCCCGATCGTCGGACTGCTCGTCAACCTGTTCGTCGGGATCTCCATGGGTTCCAACGTGGTCCTCTCCAACTACTCCGGTCAGAAGAACTGGAAGCGGGTCCGGGACGCTGCGCACACCGCGGTGCTGCTCTCGGTCGTCTGCGGCGCGATCATCGCCGTGCTGGGCGTGATCGTCGCGGCGCCGATGGTCGCGATGCTGGGCGTGCCGGACGCGATCGCGCCGATGGCCGTCAAATATCTGAGGATCTACTTCATGGGCATGCCGTTCATCATGCTCTACAATTTTGAATCCGCGATCTTCCGGAGCCAGGGCGATACGAGGACGCCGCTCCTCTGCCTGACGATTGCCGGCGTGCTCAACGTCGCGCTCAACCTGTTTTTTGTAATCGTCTGCAAGATGGACGTCGACGGCGTCGCGCTGGCGACGGTCTCCTCCAATGTGGTCAGCTCCCTGATGCTCCTGAGGTTCCTGACCCGGTACGACGGACCGATCCGGATCGACCTGCGGGCGCTGCGCATCGACAGACCGATCCTCCGGACCGTGCTGTATATCGGCATCCCGTCCGGCCTGCAGGGGATGGTCTTCTCCATCTCCAACCTCATCATCCAGTCGGCGATCAACAGCCTGGGCGAGGTGGTCATCGCCGGATCCGCCGCGGCGTTCAACCTGGAGATCTTCGGGTTCTTCATCCTGAGCTCGTTCGGACAGGCCAACGTGTCCTTCATCGGGCAGAACTACGGCGCGGGCAATCTGGACCGCTGCCGGCGCATCACGCGGGAGGTGCTCGTCCTGGACGAGCTCTTTACGGTGGCGCTCGCGGGGCTGCTGATCTGCTTCGGCAGACCGCTGCTCGCGATCTTCAACGGCGATCCCGCCGTCATCGAAGCCGGCTATGTCCGGGTTTTCACGATCCTGATCGCGGAGGCGATCAACGTCGTCATCGAGATCCTGTCCGGTTCGATGCGCGGGTACGGGCAGTCCATGATCCCGGCAATCATGACGTTCATCGGGATCTGCGGCGTCCGGATCCTCTGGGTCTACACGGTCTTCGCGCAGTACCACACCTGGCAGGTGCTCCTCATCGCCTACCCGGTGAGCTGGTTTGCCACGATGCTGGCGATGATCTACGGCTATTTCCGCGTCCTCCGAAAGGTGAACAGCGAGCCGGAGCATTTGCTTTCATAACCATTGTTGACTTCCGTGCGCCTTTCCGATATACTGGTCGGGAAGGCGCATCGTCTCTGCAGGGTCCGCGGAGACATGGGCTTTTTGTTTAAGAATTCGGGGAAAACAATGGAGATACAGGAGTTTTTCACAAACTATCCGAGGGTCGCGGTCGCCTTTTCCGGCGGCGCCGATTCGAGCTATCTGCTGTGGGAAGCGGTTCGGTGCGGCGTGGATGTCCGGGCGTATTACGTGAGCTCGGTCTTTCAGCCCGCGTTTGAGCTGGAAGATGCCCGGCGGCTCGCGGAGGAAGTCGGGGCGCCGATGGAGATCCTCTCCGCGGATGTGCTGGCCGATCCGGTGATCGCTTCCAATCCGCCGGACCGCTGTTACCACTGCAAGCAGCGGATCTTCGGCGAGATCCTGCGCGCGGCGGAAAGAGACGGTTATCCGGTCGTCCTGGATGGGACGAACGCCTCGGACGATGCCGGCGACCGGCCGGGCATGCGGGCACTTAAGGAGCTTCAGGTGCTTTCACCGCTGAGGCTCTGCGGGCTGACCAAGGCGGAGATCCGGAAGCGGTCGAAGGAGGCCGGGCTGTTCACTTGGGACAAACCCGCCTATGCCTGCCTGGCGACCCGCGTGCCGTCCGGACAGGCGATCACGCCGGAGATCCTGCAGCGGACCGAGCGGGCCGAGCGGTTTCTGGCGGAAAAAGGCTTTTCGGACTTCCGCGTCCGGCTGGATCGGAAGAGCACACGTCTGAACTCCAGTCACTCCGTCTAATCTCGTATG
>CAYLSR010000030.1:0-11094 GCA_964385855.1 uncultured Mogibacterium sp. | reverse complement strand
CTACGAAACGACGGTCAGGCGCCGCCTCCCGGGGGCCATCGAAACCGTGAAGCTGCGCCTGATAGACCAGCCGGATGGATTCGGCTTCACCTTCTGCCAGCGCGATCTTGGCTTCCTTCTCCGCCTGCGCGGCGAGAACCTTCGCCTCTTTGTCACCCTGCGCTCTCGCAACGACGGACTCCTTGTGCGCCTGCGCTTCCAGCACGGTCTGCCGGCGCTCACGCTCCGCCCGCATCTGCTTGGTCATGACTTCTTCGATTTCGCGCGGAGGCTCGATGTTACGGAGCTCGACGCGATTGACCTTGATCCCCCACGGGTCCGTCGCTTCATCCAGGATGGTCTCCATCTTGGCGTTGATGGTATCGCGCGACGAGAGCGTCGTATCGAGCTCCATGCCGCCGATGATGTTTCTCAGCGTGGTCGCGGATAAGTTCTGAAGGCCCATGATCGGATCTTCCACGCCGTACGTGTAGGCTTCCGGATTGAAGACCTTGGAGAATACGACCGAGTCCACGTAGACCGAGACGTTGTCCCTGGTGATAACCGGCTGCGGCGGGAAATCCAGCACCTGCTCCTTCAGGGAGATCTTGTTGACGATCTGGTCGATGATCGGGATCTTGAAATGAAGACCGGCATACCAGACATTTTTGAATTTCCCCAGCCGTTCAATGATATAAGCGTGTTCCTGCGGTACGATGCGGATGCAGGCGAACAGCAGCACCACCAGCAGGACGAGCAAAATGATGATTGCCATGGAATCAACCTCCGTTAAAAATAATGATTATTTGTTAAATTCCGCTGCCGTACGGACGATCTCGGCAAAATCCTTGACCTTGAGGCTCGCGCCGCCGATCAGACCGCCGTTGATGTCCGGCTTGGACAGCAGTTCCTTCGCGTTGGACGGCTTCATGCTTCCGCCGTACTGGATGATCATGTCCGCGGCGGCCGCTTCATCGTACAGCCCGGCGATGAGACCGCGGATGAATCCGCACATCTCTTCCGCCTGCTCCGGCGTCGCGGTCTTTCCGGTCCCGATCGCCCAGATCGGTTCATACGCGATGACCACCTTCGCGACGTCCTCCGCAGGGATCCCGTCGAAGTCCGCGTTGATCTGCCCGCAGACGAACGCCTGCGCGTTGCCGGCCTCCCGGACCTCCAGCGACTCGCCGACGCAGAGGATCGGCGTGATGCCCTCTTCCAACAGGACCTTGATCTTCTTGTTGACGGTCTCATCCGTCTCCGCGAAGTACTCACGGCGCTCCGAGTGTCCGATCACGCAGTAGTCCACACCGATCTCCTTGAGCATCTCCACCGAGATCTCGCCGGTAAAGGCACCGGCGCGCTCAAAATGAACGTTCTGCGCACCCAGACCGATGCCGGTCCCCTCAAGCTCGACCTTGAGTGCCGCCAGATCGGTAAACGGCGCGATGATCGCGGCCTGCTCCGCATTCTCGAGGTGCAGCGCCTTGAGTTCACGCGCATAGTGGACCGCCTGGCCCATCGTCTTATTCATCTTCCAGTTTCCTGCGATCAGGAATTTCTTCATTGCAAAGTCTCCTCTCTGGTTCTGCTGTTTTTATTTTTCTTCGATGACCGCGATGCCCGGGAGGACCTTGCCTTCGAGGAACTCCAGACTTGCGCCGCCGCCGGTCGAGATGTGCGTCATCTTCTCCCCGAGGCCGAACTGCTGCACGGCCGCCGCGCTGTCACCGCCGCCGATGACCGTCGTCGCGTCCAGCTCTGCCAGGCACTCCGCGATTGCCCGGGTCCCAACCGCGAATCTTTCCATCTCGAAGACGCCCATCGGGCCGTTCCAGACGATCGTCTTCGCCTTCGCCAACTCCACCCGGAAGAGTTCGATGGTCTTCGGACCGATGTCCATCCCCATCCGGTTCGCCGGGATCTTATCCGCGTCGTAGACATCACACGGGGATTCCGGGTCGAACTCGTCCGCCGCGACCACATCGACCGGCAGGAGGAGCCGGACGCCCTTCTCCTTTGCCTTGCTCAGGATCTCCGGCACGAGCTCCAGCCCCGCTTCATCCAGAAGGGATGTGCCGATCTCACAGCCCTGCGCCTTGAGGAACGTGTAAGACATTCCGCCGCCGATGATCAGGAGGTCGACCTTGTTCAGGAGATTGGTGATGACCGGAATCGTGTCGCCGACCTTTGCGCCGCCCATGATCGCGGCGAACGGACGCTCCGGCGAATCCACGGCGTTGCCGAGGAACAGCAGCTCTTTTTCGATCAGGAATCCGGAAACCGCAGGAATGTAATCCGCGATCCCGGTCGTGGAAGCGTGCGCACGGTGCGCCGTTCCGAACGCGTCCTGCACGAAGATGTCGCCAAGAGAAGCGAGATCCTTCGCGAATCCGGCTTCGTTGTCCGTCTCCTCGATCCGGTACCGGACGTTTTCGAGGAGCGCGACTTCGCCCGCGCCGAGCGCCTTGACCGCGTTCCGGACGTCATCGTCGACGACAGCGTCGGACTGCACGAATTTCACTTCCTGTCCGAGGCACTCCGACAGCCGCGCTGCGACCGGTGCCAGCGAATATTCTTTCTTCGGTTTGCCCTTCGGTCTCCCGAGGTGCGACATGAGAACGACAGCCGCCCCGTTCTTGATCAGATACTCGATCGTCGGGAGCGACGCACGGATCCTCGTATCGTCCGTGATCTTGCCGTCCATCAGCGGCACATTGAAATCACAGCGAACGACCGCTGTCTTTCCTTTCCAGTTCACATCCCTGACAGTTTTTTTCATTAGAATCACCTTCCTGTTTCTCTATTTGTGATAACTGCCGCACATCCCTGCGCGGCAGTCTCTGATCGGTATTTCACGCAGCCGCCGCCCTGCTCGCGGCAGATCCGAAGCTTAAGCCTGCGGATGATCCACGGAATACATGTGGCGGATCAGCTCGAGGATCTTGGAGCTGTAGCCGAACTCGTTGTCGTAGTACGCGATCAGCTTGAACAGCTTTTCGTTGATGTTGATGCCCTGGCGCTTGTCAAAGATCGAGGTGTGCGGATCGCCGACGAAATCCAGCGAAACCACTTCGTCGTCCACGTATTCGATGACGCCCTTCATGTAGGTCTCGGACGCCAGCTTGACCTCCGCGCAGATCTCATCGTACGTCGCCGGCTTGATCAGCTCGACGTTGAGGTCGACCAGCGAGACGTCCGCGCAAGGGACTCTGTAGGAGATGCCCGTCATCTTGCCCTGCAGTTCCGGGATGACCAGTCCGACCGCCTTCGCGGCGCCGGTCGTCGACGGGATGATGTTGCCGAACACGCTGCGGCCGGTCCGCCAGTCCTTCATCGACCGGGAGTCGACGACCTTCTGCTTGGCCGTCGCCGCGTGGATCGTCGCCATCAGGCCCTGCTTGATCCCCCAGTTGTCATTGATGACCTTGCACAGCGGCGCCAGGCAGTTCGTCGTGCAGGACGCGTTGGAGACGACGTTGTACTCCGGCTTGTAGTTCAGATGGTTGACGCCGTAGACGAACGTCGGTGTCACGTTGTCCTTTGCCGGCGCGGAGATGATGACCTTCTTTGCGCCCGCATCCAGATGAGCCTGCGCTTTTTCGGTCGTATTGTACGCGCCGGTACCTTCCATGATGTATTCGGCGCCGCAGTCGCCCCACGGAATGCTCGCCGCGTCTCCTTCCATGAAGACCGGGATCTTCTTTCCGTTGATTATAATCCCCTTGTCATATTTCTCAATGGCGGCCGGAAATCTGCCGAACGTTGAATCGTATTTGAGCATATAGACGATATAATCCAGATCGGAATTACGCCAGTTGATGCCGGCGATCTCCACATCGTCCATACTTAAAGACGCTCTCATGACAACACGCGAGATCCTTCCGAAGCCGCTGATTCCAACTCTTACCATACCTTTTCCTCCTTACGATGCTGATAGTACAAATAGCTGCGGGCCTCCGGCAGAGGTCCGTCATTGAAGCCCCGGAAAGCCCTGCTGCCGGAGCGCTTCAAACAGAATAATGCTGACCGAATTGGCCAGATTGAGAGAGCGGAGTTTCGTGTTTTCACTCATCGGAATGCGGACCGAAGTCTCCGGATGCGCGTCGATCAGCGCGCGGGGCAGGCCCGCGGTCTCTCTGCCGAACAGCAGCATGTCTTCGTCCCGGTACCCGATCTCCGTATAGCTCCTGCCGCCCTTCGTCGTCGCCAGGATGAGACGTCTGCCCTCCGCGTAGCGGAGGAAGTCCTCCAGACTGTCGTGTACTTCAAGGGAAACGTACTGCCAGTAATCCAGGCCGGCGCGGCGCACCGCCTTCTCGTCGATGTGGAACCCCAGCGGGCGGACCAGATGAAGCATCGTGTCCGTCGCCGCGCAGGTCCTCGCGATGTTGCCGGTGTTTTGCGGGATCTCCGGTTCAACCAGAACGATATGAAACATCGTATCCTCCTGCATCTTCTGTCAAATCCTATTTTATCAGTTAAGCGCATCAGATTCAATAGATGTTCCCGATTCCGGCTGAACGTACAGCCGAACGGTCAGGCCCCGTTTTCCGAAAAGTAGCGGCAGTATCCGCGGACCGGGCAGTCCTCACACTTCGGTTTGCGCGCACTGCAGAGATTGCGTCCGTGGAAGATAAGCAGGTGGTGCGACTCCGTCCAGCGGTCTTCCGGCAGCACCTCCATCAGCATGTTTTCGGTCTTGAGCACATCGTCCGCGTCCGCCAGCCCCAGGCGGTTGGAGACCCGGAAGACATGTGTGTCCACCGCGATCCGCTGCGCGCCGAAGCCTTCCGCCAGGACGACGTTGGCCGTCTTGCGGCCGACGCCCGGGAGCCGGATGAGCTCCTCGTAGACGCCCGGCACCGTACCGCCGTATTCCGCCTCCAGTGTCTGCGCCATGCGGATGATGTTGGCCGCCTTGTTCTTGTAAAGCCCGATCGACCGGATCAGATCTTCGACTTCGCGCTGCTCCGCGCGCGCGAGCGACGCGGCATCCGGGAACTGCCTGAACAGCGCCGGCGTGACCTTGTTGACGCTGACGTCCGTGGTCTGCGCGGACAGGATGACCGAAACGATCAGCTCAAAAAGCGTTCCGTAGTCCAGCGCGCAGCCGGCTTCCGGATATCGCTCTTTCAGGAGGTCCAATACGACCGGGACTTCTTCGACGGGGATCCATTGTTTTTTCATAAAAAGCCCTTTCAAAGGTTGACTTATTGTATTTATATTGTATAATTGTATACAACAGCACTAGTTTTAGACAATAATTGAGGTAAAGCCATGGTACGCACAGTGAACATCGAAGACAACAACCAGCCGCTGTCCAGCACCCTCTTCATCGAGATCCAGAAGGACATCCTGTCCGGCAAGATCAAATCCGGTACGAAGCTGACCGAGCAGTCGATCTGCAAGCAATACAACGTGAGCCGTACGCCGGTGCGGGAGGCGTTCCGCCAGCTCGAATCCGACGGGCTCATCGAGAACATCCCGAACCGCGGCGCTTTCGTAATCGGCCTGACCAGAAGGGACATCTCCGATCTGTTCGATCTTCGCTGCCTCTTTGAGATGAAGGCGGTCGAATGGGCGATCCAGCGCATGGACGACGCCGAAATCGACAGCCTGCGTGAAAACATCGAGTTCATGGAGTTCTACACCCTCAAGGGCGATGTGGACAAGGTCCTGCACTTCAACTCGCTGTTCCACAACATCATCTATAAAGGGACCCGGAACCGGATGTTGTATCAGACGCTCGCCGCCTATCAGACCTACCTCAAGCACTCCGCACCGGCCAAGACGTTCACGGACGATTACCTCAACACCATTCTGGCCGAACACAAGGCGATCTTTGAGGCGTTTGAGACCAAGAATCCTGCGGCCGGCCGCAAGGCCATGCAGCACCACATGGAGCAGTCCAAGCTGCGCCGGATGGCCAGGTTCTTCTGAATTCAGCACGCACCGGGCGTCCCTGCCGGGACGCCCTTTTTTCATACCGGTATTCTCACAGTTTGCGTTCGAGCATCGAGACGATGTCGCTGATCACCTCTTCCGCACAGACGTCATGCAGGAGGTCATGGTAGGCATCTTTGTACAGATGCATCGCGACCTGCCCGTGCCCGGTCTCTCCGAGGAGCGTGCAAAGGTCTGTGACCATCCTGCCGCACTGCCCGAGCTGATCCTGCGCGCCGGCCAGCACGTAGATCGGGATGTCCGGGATCTGCGCAGCCCCTTCTTTATTCCTCACTTCTTTGAACGCCCGGAGCATCTCACGGTAGGACGAGGCTGAGAGCATGAACCCGCAGTCTTCATCCTGCAGATACTTCCGGATCTCCTCCTGAATGGTGCTCAGCCAGTAATAATTGCCGTCCCCCTCCGTCCCGGCCTTCCTGCCGGTCTGGAACATCATGTTATGGACGGAAGGCGAAACGGCGGAATGTCCGTGCCTGCGGATAAACTGAGCCATCGAGACACGGATCGCCGGGACGCCGGTCGGCTTCGCGATCGGTCCGATCAGGACCAGTATGGCCACGTCCCGGTACTTCATCGCGTAGACCTCCGCCAGCAGTTCTCCGAGGCCGGCGCCGATCAGAACGCGCGGCAGTTCTCCGTACCGTTCTTCCGCGTACGCATACAGCGAGTCGATATCTTCCAGCACAAACTGCAGGGATTCATCCCGGTCCGCGAACGCGCCCCGGTGCCCCTGTTTGCTCATCCCGTGCCCGGCCAGATCGTTGGCCACGACCTCGTAACCGGCCGTCGTCAGCTCCTCTGCCAGCGCTTCATACCGGCCCGCGTGATCTCCCATATCGTGCAGGATCTGCACGCGCGCGGACGGATTGTGCGTCTGCCAGCGATACGAAACGATCTGACCTTCTCCGTTTGCAGCTCTTCTGTAAATCTCCTGTTTTTTCATCCCGATACCCTCCGTTCTTCCGTTCACCGATCCGACCGGTTCCAGGGATTATGCGACTTGTTGCGCGAATGATCCGTGACGCAGTACGCGCGGATGCAGTCAAAGGACTTTCGTTCCAATGCGTAACATTGCTCCTCCGGCAGCGGATCCGGCATGATCCCGCGCCCCTTCAGCGCCGTCCGGATCAGGTCTTCCGCCCACCAGGGGTTCTTGACGAACACCGGTCCGAGCAGGTTGGTGAAGCAGACGTTTCCGGCGATCGCCCCTTCAACGGCGTGTTCATACCCGTGATTGCCGTAGCCGTAAACGACGTCGGCGAGGACCGATCCTTCCGAAACCTCCGCGTCGATGAGCTGGATCTGGCACCCGGCGAGTTCCCTGCCGGAGCCTCTCAGGCGAACGATGAGGTCGTCCCCGAGGATCTCCTCCCGCTCCGTACAGACCATGTCGAGGATGCCGAGGCCGTCAAACACCTGCCCGTCCGCCCGCCGGAGCTTCCGGCCGAAGGCCGCTCCAGTCGTGCCGACCGCCACGATCACACCGCTCCGGTCCACGTACCGCATCAGTCCGTCTCTCTGGCGCTCCAGCGCATCCACGACGCGCGGGACCGTCCGGACCTCGCCGGGGTCGAACAGCAGCAGGTCGGACCGCTCCCAGTCGATCGGGTCCCCGTAGTCCTCCACCCGGTCGATCGTCACCGAAAGGCCGAGCAGCTTCCCGACCCGTTCCAGCGCCATCGCGTTGCCCCGGTCGCCGTGCAGATTGAGCATATCCGGGTAGCACCAGGTGATCCGCAGTTCAGACATGGCGGACCTCCTCTCTCCTGCCGCAGTCCGCGGCGAGCTCCTCAAACTTGTGCAGCAGCGTGATCAGATAGATGTTGTCGCACGCCAGCCCGTCCAGCGTGTCCAGGATCGCCGCGCTGCTGTCTTCCGGCAGGATCGTGAGGCGATCCTCCGGCAGACCCGCATACAGCATGCGATTTGCCGCGTCGTACGCGACGGCCTTGGAAAAGCAGATGACGTGCTCCAGCCCGGAGCGGATCATCCCCTCCGAATCGCAGTCAAACGCGTAGAATGTGTTGGTATAAAACGGCTTATAGTCCTCGACCTGTCCGAGCCCGTACAGCAGGACCTTCGGATGCGGATCCTGCGCGACGTAGTCAAACGCCGACTGGAGGGTCTCCGGGTTCTCCTGCTTGATGCGGATGTAGCGGATCACCTTGGCGCCGTACCGCACGGTCTCCACCCGGCCGCCGATGTTTCGGAACGCCGCCAGAGCCGCCGCGGCTTTTTCCGCCGGAACGCCCAGCTGCTGCGAGACCGCGAGCGCGAGCGCGTAATTGTACAGGAAGAACGGCTGCTCGTACGGCATCGGGAATTCCTCCCCGCCGCAGCGAAACCGCATCCGCTCAAAATCAACGTCCGAGACCCTCAAATCCGGCTCCGGGTCGCTCCGGAAGCCGCAGTCGCAGCATTCAAAAGCGCCGACATTTTCTACATTATAATACCGGAAGCGGATCCTTCCGCCGCAGCACGGGCACGGCATCGCCACGTCGAAGCGCCCGTGTTTCTCGAAGGACTTCGTGTGCCGGTCGACGCTGTACCGGATCGTCCTTCCGGCAAACCGCCCCAGGGAGGCCGACCTCGGTTCCTCGTTGTTGACGTACAGAGTCATCTCCGGCCCGATCACGCCGCGGATCTTCTGATAGATGTAGTCCGGCTCCCCGTTCCGCTGCACCTGATCCTTCTGGATGTTGGTCACACACAGGTTGCCCGCAGGCAGATCGCGGTGGATCTGCGCGAGGAACCGCTCGTCGGTCTCAAAGACGCAGACATCGCTTCGGATCTTCCCGGTCAGGGAGGCATCCCGGATCAGCGCGGTCGCCACGCCGGTGATCAGGTTGGCGCCCTCGAGGTTGGTCGTCACGCGGAAGCCCGCACCTCTGAGGCATGTGACGACGGCGTTATTGGACGAGGATTTCCCGTTCGTACCGGTGATGAACCAGACTTTTTCCGGATCGATCCCCCGGAAATGCCGGATCAGGTCCGGCATCAGCCTGAGTCCGAAGACGCCGGCCGCGTGCGCGGTCCCCTTGCCTAAAAGCCTGCTGATCTGTCCGGCGAGCTTGGCCGCCCAAAGTGTCAGGAGAAATCGGATCCGCTTCATGCCGTTTTCTCCCGGTAGATCCCCAGCTTCAAAAGAAGCGCGTAGAGCCTGCCGCCCATCGGCAGCGCGCGGATCTCCTCCGGCGTGAAGACTCTGAGCAGCGCGATGATCAGCCCGTAGATGATGACCCCGGTCAGGATGCAGACGAGCGTGACGACCGTATTGCCGATGCGCGGCCCCATCAGGTGCCGCAGGAGCAGGATCGCGAATCCCATCAGAAGGCTTGCGCCCGCCGGCGCCCAGATCGTCTTGACGCGGTCGACCTTGAACCGGATCGATTTCCTGAGGACGACCACGATGATGGTGAAGGTCAGGAGCTGGCAGATCAGCGAGCTGATGACCGCGCCGTACATCCCGATCCGGGGGTCTCGGATCAGGATGAGGTTGAGAATGATCTTGATGATGCTGCCGATCCCGAGCGCTGCAGCCGGCGTATACATGCGGCCGACGCCGAAGAGCGCGCCCTGCAGGGTGTGCCCGAGCGCGACAAAGATCATCGTGATCGCGGAAATCTGCAGCACCAGCGCGCCGTCCGGCGCGTTCGGATACAGCATGTGCAGGATTGGGTCCGCCAGCACGATAAAGCCGGCCGCGCACGGCATGATGATCAGGGATGAAACGGACAGCGACGATGTGATCTTGTCTGCCGCCCCCTTGCGGTCCCCGACCGCGATCAGTCCGGTCAGCTCCGGGATCAGGACGGAATAGAACGCCAGATTGATGGCCAGCGGCAGATTGACCAGCGTGTCGACCTTGTTGAGGATGCCGGTCGCGCGCATCGCCTCCATCTCCAGAAGCGCCTTCTCATGCAGGATCGGCCGGTAGGCGATCTGGATGCAGTTGCTGACCGTGATGGTATCGATAAAGGATGTGATGACGGAGATCAGCGACCCGATGGTCAGCGGGATCGCCGTGAAGAGGACGACCTTCGCCAGCCTAAGCGCGCTCGCCCGGTCCTTCTGGACTTCCTCGTCGGAGTCCTCCGTGAATTTGCCGATGTTTCGCTTGTAGAAGATGATCAGGTAGGAAAACGAGATGAGCACCGCCAGCGTCGTCGAAACGTTGCCGGCCGCAGCCATGATGTAAGGCTCTCTTCCGGCCATCGCGTAGACGAAGAGGATCGTCAGCACGCAGTTGAAGAACTGCTCGAGCGGCTGAGACGTGCTGTTGGCCGCCATCGTGCCGAGGCCCGCAAAGTACCCGCGGATAACGGCGGAAACGCAGACGAAGAAGATCGCCGGCGCGAGCACCCGGAGCACATAGGCGACCTCCGGGACCTTGAGGATGCCGGCCGCGATGAAATCCGCGAAGACCAGCAGCAAAAGAGAGACGACCAGCCCGATGAATCCGACCAGGTACAGAGAAACTTTAAACACCCAATGCGCCCTGCGGTATTCCCCCAGGGCGACACGATCCGACACGAGTTTGGAGACGGCGCCCGGGATCCCCTGCGAGGACAGGATCAGCAGGACCGCATAGACCTGATACCCCGCGGAATAATACCCGTTGCCGACGTCTCCAAACCCGTCGATATTCAATATGACCAGCCGATAAACCAGTCCGAGCACTTTGATGAGCAGCTGCGCGGCCATCATCATGAGGACGTTTCCGGCAAATGAAGTTCTTTTCGCGTTCAATGGAATAAGGATCCTTCATCAGAAATCGTTATTCAGATTATATCCTAATGAACGCTGAATTTCAACGCATTGTTCTCCGCGTCGATCACCACGGTGTCGCCGTCGGAGAGCTCTCAGCGGATGATCATCGAAGCGATCTCGTTCTCCACGTGCTTCTGGACGTACCGCTTGACCGGCCGCGCGCCGTAGACTTCATCGTAGGCTTCTTCCGCGATGAAGCGCTCGCCGGCCTCCGTCAGTTCGGTCTGAATGTTCTTCTGCGCCAGGCGTTCGCTGAGCGCGTCGACCGTCAGGCCGACGATGCGCCGGATCTCGTCTTTGGTGAGCGACTTGAAGATCACGATGTCGTCGATCCGGTTCAGGAACTCCGGCTGGAAGAACGTCCGGAGGTGTTCCTGC
>CAYLSR010000029.1:0-11146 GCA_964385855.1 uncultured Mogibacterium sp. | reverse complement strand
GCGGAATCCATGCGGGGAATCTCCTTTCAGAGTTCTTTCTGAATACTATTTTACGGAAATAGCACTTGGTTTTCAATACAAATTCAATTGATGATTTTATTTGACAAAACATTCACATTATGCGCGCCGTACCGTATTCTGTTTTTAGAAAAGCAATGTGTTCCGGCCGGACACACAGATAACGGAAACTAACTTTATTCCAAAGAATGGAGGATGCGATGTCAGAAAAGATTGTGATGACAGTCAATGGGAAGAAGGAAATCTTCTATATGGGCGGCGAAGGCAGATTCGAGATCCCATATGAGGAAACCCTGTCGACCACATTGAGAGAAAGACTGAACCTGACGGGTACCAAGGAAGCCTGCAGCATGGGTGCCTGCGGATGCTGCACCGTCCTGATGAACGGGGAAGCGGTGCCGAGCTGCCAGATCCTGACCGCAACCTGCGATGGCGCGGATATCGTAACGATCGAAGGGCTGGAAGATCCGATTACACATGAACTGGATCCGCTGCAGCAGGCATTTATCGATGAGTACGCGTTCCAGTGCGGATTCTGCACGCCGGGAATCGTCATGGCGGCCAAGGGGCTGCTGCTGAAGAACCCTTCCCCGACGCACGATGAAATCGCGGAAGCGCTCTCCGGCAACCAGTGCCGCTGTATCAGCCAGTATCATGTGTTCAATGCGGTGGAGTCCGTCGTTCAGAAGGTGCAGGAGGGATAAAATGAGCAAGATCGAATACCGCCACATCGGCAAGAACGCGACCCGGTTTGACGCGAGAGAGGTCATCACCGGCAAAGCGATATTCACCGATGATTTTAAAATGAAGGATATGCTGTACGGCAAGGCGCTCCGCAGCCCTTACGCGCATGCGAGAATCACGAAGATCGATATTTCCAAGGCAGAGGCGCTGCCGGGCGTCAAAGCGGTCCTGTATTATGGCAATTTACCGGAAGTCTGTAAGACATGGGGCAAAAACCAGCCGCCGATCTGTCCGGTTCTCCGGCGGGAAGCCAGTTATGTCGGCGATGCCGTCGCGCTGGTCGCGGCGGAGACACCGGCAATCGCGGAAGCTGCGGTTGACCTGATCGAGGTCGAGTATGAAGAACTTCCGGCAGTCCTGAGAACGATGGACGCCATCCAGCCGGGGGCGCCGCGTGTTCATGAGGAATTCCCGGACAACATCGTTCCGAACATCCCGTTCATCATGGAGAACATGATGGATCATCTGAAGCGGGGTGATGTGAAGAAGGCCTTTGAAGAATGCGACTATGTCGTGGAAGGCATGCATGAATACAATTCGCTCGGCTGCCCGATGGCGATGGAACCGCCTGCGATCATTATGCGCTACGATGGCAACCGGATGAAGGCATGGCCGACTTCGCAGGTCGCGATGCAGTACTGCGGCGCGATCTCCGGCCGTATGGGCGGTCTGCCGGTTGACACGACGACGTTCAACATCGGCGGCGGATTCGGCAACAAGGCGGAACTGCCATGCATTTCAGTCGAGACAGGCGCGCTGGCGGTTGCGACGGGTTACCCGGTCAAGATGACGATGACCAAGACCGAACAGCTGCTGGTTCATGACCAGAGAATCGGCATGGTCATCAAGGGTAAGATCGGCATCAAGGACGGCATCGTTCACGCGGTGGAAGGTGACTGTTATCTCGACTGCGGCGCGTACAACTGCTGCGGCCAGTGGCAGATGGGCGTCGGTCTCGGCGAGTGCCAGGTCGCATTCGGCAAGTGTCAGAACTGGGACGTCCGCGGTTACATGGTCATGACCAATCACGTGCAGACCGGCGCGGTCAGAGGATTTGGCGGTCAGGAGATCAAGGCCTGCCTGATGCCGATGGCGATGCGCGCTGCGGCAAAAGCCGGTGTCGACCCGGTCGAATTCTGCCAGAAGAATTTCGCGCAGACCGGAGACGGCTGGTTCTGGAGAGAGCAGAACTGGTATGACTGCAGAGAGCAGGACTACGTGCCGGTGATGGAGCACGCTGCGGAGAAGTTCGGCTGGAAGGATAAGTGGAAAGGCTGGAACGTCCCGACTTGGACCGATGGTCACAAAGCGAGGGGCGTCGGAGTCAGTGTCCACGGAAACGCGGATGTGGGCGAGGACAACTCGGAGGCCTATGTCCGGATCGCATTCAATGGCAAGATCTATCTCCATGCCGGCATCGCGGAGACCGGCGCGGGACAGCGTTCCAATATCCGCAAATACGTTGCGGAAGTTATGGACTGCCCGATCGAGGACGTCCGGCTGGTTCCGCTGGATTCCGAGTCCAATCCGCATGATGCGGGCCCGATCGGGAGCCGCTGCACGCTGACGCTCGGTACCGCTGTCACACGGGCAGCAGAGGATGCCAGAAGACAGCTTCTGGACAAAGCGGCCGCGTTCCTGCAGTGCTCGCCGGAAGACGTCCTCTACAAGGACGGTCTGGTTGCGTATAAGAGCCGGCCGGAGATTAAGTTCCCGACGATGGCATTCCTGCCGTTTGCGACGAGCATTACGGGTACAGGACGGTATCTGGCAAATTACCAGAAATCCAATTTCAATATCTACTTCTCAGAGGTCGAAGTCGATCTCGATACCGGTGAAACGAAGCTGATCGACGTCCTCGTGGGAACGGATGTCGGACAGGTCATCGACCCGGCGACGCTGGAAATGCAGATTCACGGCGGATTCGGCGCGGCTGCTGCGGACACTGGGCTGATGGACGAGAACGTTCTCGATCCGAGCACCGGACGCATGCTGACCGGCAATCTGATCGATTACAAGTGGAGAGTATTCAACGACTTCCCGCCGATCGACGCGGTGATTGAGGAATCCCTGCCGGAGATTTCAAGGTTTAAGGCAGTCGGATTCGGAGAAATCTCCGGCGCCCCTGGACCGGCATCCATGATGATGGCGATCTCGAATGCGATCGGTGTCGATTACGTGGAATATCCGGCGAGCCGCGAAGGCATCCTGAAGGCACTTGGTAAACTGTAGGAGGCAAGACATGAGACCATTTGAAGTAAAGAACGCAGCTTCATTTGAAGAAGCAGGCAGATGGCTCGCGAAAGGCAATGCGGATGTGCTTGCCGGAGGAACCGATCTGATTAATGTATATAAAAGCGCGTTGCTCGAGGAGCATCCGGACACCGTCATCAACCTGAAGTCCATTCCGGATGCCGCGGGCATCGAGAAGAAAGACGGTGAAGTCCTCGTTAAGTCGATGACCCGTCTGACGGCCATAGCGGAATCCAAGGAAGTGCCGAAGGCGCTGTCAGAAGCAGCCGCTTCCGTCGCGACCCCGCTGATCCGCAATCTCGCGACGATCGGCGGCAACGTCTGCCAGGATGTCCGCTGCTGGTATTACCGATATCCGCATGAGATCGGCGGCCGGATGGACTGCTCGCGCAAGGGTGGGGATACCTGCTACGCGATCCACGGCGAGAACCGGTATCATTCGGTCTTCGGCGGCATGCACACGCATGGCGGCGCCTGCCAGAATGCTTGTCCTGCGGGAACGGATATCTCCGGTTACATGGCGAAGATCCGCGAAAGCGACTGGGACAGCGCTGCGGAGATCATCCTGCGCGTGAACCCGATGCCGATGCTGACCGCCAGAGTCTGCCCGCATCCGTGTCAGGATTTCTGCAACCAGCACAAGTATGGAGACGCAGTCGCGATTCACTGCGTGGAGAGAACGCTCGGAGACTATATTCTGGAGCACAAGGACCGCTATTATCAGGCGCCTCAGGCGGAAACCGGCAAGAAGGTCGCGATCGTCGGCGCCGGCCCGGGAGGACTTACCGCGGCATACTATCTCCGCAAGGAGGGCCACGATGTCACCGTGTACGACGCGCATGAGAAGGCCGGTGGCGTGCTGCAGTACGGCATCCCGCACTACAGACTGCCGAAGGCGATCGTGGATGAATTTGCCGGAGCGCTGGAGGGCATGGGCATCCGCTTCGTCATGAATACGAAGATCGGAACGGATATCCCGACGGAGGAGCTGGTCGATCAGTATGAACAGGTCTACTTCGGTACCGGCGCGTGGAGCCAGCCGATTCTCGGTATCAACGGCGAATCGCTGACGGAGTTCGGACTGAACTTCCTGGTGGAAGTTAACACCTATCTCAAGGAAAAGATCTCGGACGACGTACTCGTCTGCGGTGGCGGCAACGTCGCGATGGACGTCGCACTGACCGCGAAGAGACTCGGCGCGAAGCATGTGACACTGATCTGTCTGGAACAGGCGGATGAAATGCCGGCGACGGATGAAGAAGTTGCACGTGCGAAGGAAGAGGGTATCGTGATTCATAACGGCTGGGGCCTGAAGGGTGTCGTCACGGATGCGGCCGGACAGGTTATCGGGCTGGAATCGATGCGCTGCCTTTCGGTCTTTGACGAGAACCACCGCTTCTCCCCGAAGTATGATCAGGATGATGTCATCGTCTATGAAGCGACGACGATTCTGCTGGCAACGGGTCAGCGGGTCGACACTTCCTTCCTGGGAGACAAGCTCGGCTCCCAGCTCAAGACGGCCCGCGGACTCTTCGACGTCGATGAGGAAACGTATCAGTCCAAGAGCAATGCGAAGATCTTCGCCGGCGGTGACGCGGTTACCGGCCCGAACATCGCGATCCGGGCGATCCGCGCAGGCGGTGTCGCGGCACGGAACATGAATCGGAGAATGGGCAGCTCGACACCGGTCCCTGTCGACCGGGAGGGCTTCCTGCACTACGATGTGAAGGGAATCAAGAATCCGAAGGCAGTGGATCCTCCGGAGAGAAAGCTCGAAGACCGGACACTGTTTGATGAAGACGCGGAAACGCTGTCGATCGAGGCGGCTGCCGGAGAGGCTTCCCGCTGCATGAACTGCGGATGCTATTCCGTCAATGCTTCTGACATTGCAAATGTTCTGGTGGCGCTCGACGGCACTCTCGTGACGACGAAGAAGGAAATCGCCGCAAGGGACTTCTTTACGACGAAGCTCAAGGCCTATGACATGCTCAGTCCGGGCGAGCTGATCACCGGGATCAGGGTACCTGAGATGGAAGGATACGAGACCGGATATCTGAAGGACCGTCTGCGCCCTTCGATCGATTTCGCGCTGACCGGCCTGGCCTATGCGGTCCGGAAGGAAGGCGATGTGATTGCGGATATCAAACTGGCATTCGGCGGTGTCGCACCGGTACCGGTCAGATTGACGGAGGTGGAAGAATTCCTGAAGGGCAGGAAGCCTGATGCGGAAATCGCCGCAGCAGCCGGAGAACTGTCCGTGAAGAATGCCATTGCGATGGAGAAGAACAGCTACAAGATTGTCGGTGCGAAGACGATGATGGAACGGTTGATCGCTTCGCTGTAATCCCGCGCTGAGGGCGAGAGTTCTTCTCGAAAGAAGGAGGCAAAGATTATGGGTGCAAGAATTGGCAAGGCCTTTGTTGTCGGCGCTGCGCTCGGATTGATCGGACAGATTCTGATCCTGCTTGCGGGAATGATCGTCCCGGCGGATCTGGTGGTCCCGGCGGCCATGCTGCTGTTCGGTATTCTGTCGGTAATCCTGATTCTGTCGGGGTTCTTCCCGAAGGTGATGGAATGGGGCGGCGCCGGCGCTGCGATCACGCTGACCGGACTGATGATGGGTGCGGCCGGAGGAGCGATCGAAGAGAAGGCTAAAGGAGCCCCAACGGGAAAAGCGTACTTCAAGGGGTTTCTGCAGGTCCTGATCGTCGTCGGAATCGGGTTTGTCATCGACGCGGTTCTCGGGCTGCTGATGAAGTAGGGAAAGGAGGCTATACGATGGTTTTCCTCTACGCAATGCTCTTCGGAGGCGTCATCTGTGCGGTAACACAGCTTCTGGCGGAGTTCAAACTGCCGTTCCCGGCCATCGCGGTCATCATGATGGTTGTCGGCGGTGGACTCCTGACCAAAGCAGGACTCGTTGTCTGGATGAATGCAGTGGGAGCAGGCGGTCCGTCCGTCACAGCAGTCGGCTGCGGCAACGGCGCATATACTGCGGGGGCGGCTGCTGCCGCCGGTGTTGGAGCACCGCTGATCATCTGCGCGCTGATCAACATCATCCTGATTGCGCTCGGCGCGTTCTGCGGGATACGGATGGCCGCAAAAATGCCGGATAAGAAGTAGGATAAAAGGACTCATTTGAAACTGTCAGCAAGGGTGGCTCCCGCCTGGAAGCCGCCCTTGCTGATCACAGGGGGTGGAGAAAGGATGGATAAGAGATTCAGCTGTAATATCGCCGCGGTCAGCAGGGAGGAACAGGAACTGCTTCATCAGAAGCGGATCACGATCGTTGGCTGCGGAGGCGCAGCCGGAATCTGGCTGATCCACGGAGCGGTCAGCGGCTGGAAGTTCCAGACGATGGCAGTTTCACCGGGAAGCGGCCGGCTCCGCGCATATTACAAGCGCAACAGAATCGCTCCGGGCAGAAGCTGCCTGTCATTCACAGCAGCTGTCGGTGCAGGCATGCAGTTCGCGCAGGGGCTGAAGCTGCTCCTCGGGAAACCGGGAGGAACGGATGAGCGGATGCTGGCCGGAGATCTGGAAACGGGCGAGTTTCAGGTGACCGATGCTGCGGACATTGCCACTCCGGACAAGACGATCACCATCCGAATGAGAAATGCAGTGAACGGTTACCGGAACGATAACGAGGAGATCTCTGCATACGCGACGGTGAACACGATCGCATTGTCCCACAGCATCACCCATTTCTATGTGATGCTGAACGGAGAACTTCTGGACCTGGATAAGTATGATGACCCGCTCTTCGAGGACGGTGATGAAGTGACTTATCTGATGCTTTGATATTTCCGATGCCGGCACGTTTCGGCAGGCAGGGCTTGAATGACAGCTATGCCGATCATTCAAGCCCTGTTCCTTCCCGTCACTTCCGGGGGGATCGACGCAGTATTATAATGAAGAAGAGAAGAATCGGAAATAATCGAACACATTCTATTTTTGCGCTATAATCCGGATCAGAAAACGAGGGAGCCGAATTGTATTTCAACAGTAATCGTGCTATACTGTAGCAGATGCTACTGCATTTCCTGCGTAAACCGTGATACAATATGCACAGCCTCGGGAATCGCGCAGGATGAGGCATACAACTCTGAGCGAACGGGGGCTATACGGATGAAATACGGAGCTGTCATCGTTGCCGCGGGCATGTCTACCCGCATGAAGCAGTTCAAGCAGCTGATGAAGATCGGGAATATGAGTTTCGCTGAGCGGGTGATCACCAACTTCCGGCGCGCGGGCGTGCAGGACATCGTGATGGTGACCGGCTATCAGGCGGAGCAGCTGGAGAAGGCGCTGCGGGATTTCGGCATCACCTTCGTGCGCAACGAGAACTACGCGGAGACGCAGATGTTCGACTCGGTGCGTCTGGGTTTTGCCCGGATGCAGGGGAAGTGCGACCGGCTGTTCTTCTGCCCGGTCGATGTTCCGTTCTTTACCGATGAGACGGTGCTCCGGGAGATCCGGGCCATGTACGAAGAGCCATCGGTCAAGGTCGTCGTGCCTGTCTGCGGCGGCCGAGACGGGCATCCGCTGCTGATCGACAGTTCCGTGCTGCCGGACATCCTGGCACATGACGGGAACCGCGGTCTCAAAGGCGCGTACGAGTCCCTGCCTGCGGGAACTGTCCTGCGCATGGAAGTCGAGGATGAAGGCGCCGTCACGGACGCGGATACGATGGAAGACTATCAGAAGTTGATGGACATCCACAACAACCGGATCCTGCATTCCGACGTGCGGATCCGATTTGCCAGCACAGCGCCGTTCTTCGGGCCGGGCACGGTCCGGCTGCTCCGCGGGATCGAGGAGACCGGCAACGTGCGGGATGCCTGCGAAAAGATCGGATGTTCGTACAGCAAGGGCTGGACGATCATCAAGAGCTGCGAGGAAAAGTTCGGCTACCGGATCGTGGACCGCCAGCAGGGTGGCCAGAACGGTGGTGCCGCGCAGGTCACGGAGAAAGGGCATCAGCTCCTGGCGGTCTATGACGAGCTGCAGAGGGCGGTCTCGGAGTATACCGAGGAGCGGTTCCAGGAGCTCATGCGGAAGCACGATCTGATCCGGTGATTTTTTTGAGAAGCGAATTGCAAATGGATGATATTCGAGGTCTGAGATGATACGCACAGCGGTCTTCGGGGCCGGTCAGGCGGGCAGGATGGCAGCCCGGTGGCTGCCGGCGAGCCATGAGCTGATCTGCTATATCGACAATGATGAGAACAAGCAGGGGACGCGGATCGGCGCGATCCCGGTCGTATCGCTCGGGCAGGCGCTGGCGCTGAAGCCGGACCGGATCTGGATCGCGACGCTCAACGTTGAGGCAGCGGCTTCGATCGAAACGCAGGTCCGGGACGCGGGTTATGAGGGGACGCTCCGGTACGCGCACGCATTTCGGGATGCACAGGACCCGCGACTCGCGGTGATCCGGCTGATCGCGGAGGAGATCCGAAGGCGGGAGCTGCCGGGCAGCATCGCGGAGCTCGGGGTCTTCCGGGGGGAACTGGCTGCGGAGCTGAACCGGCTGTTCCAGGAGCGCGAGCTGCTGCTCTTTGATACCTTTGAGGGGTTCGCGGGGAGCGATCTGGAGAAGGAAGCCGCTGTCACCGGCGGCCGGAAGGTCTGGCATCCGGACTTTTCGGCGACGAGCGTCGAGCTCGTGCGGGAACGGCTGCCGCATCCCGAGCGCGCGCTGTTTGTGAAGGGGTGTTTTCCGGACAGCCTGACGCAGCTCCGGGAGGACCGTCAGTACGTGCTTGTGAGCCTCGATCCGGATCTCTACGAGCCGACGCTTCAGGGACTCCGGTATTTCTGGCCGAGACTCGTGAAGGGCGGCACGATCGTGATCCACGACTACAACAGCCTGCAGTTCCCGGGTGTCCGGGCGGCGGTGCAGGCGTACTGCGATGAATACGGTCTGATGCCGGTGCCGCTGCCGGATCTGCACGGTTCAGCCGTGCTGGTGAAGCCATAAAAAGCTGACAGGGGGACGGTTCTTCTGTCATGATTGAATAGCAAGAAGGTAAAAAGATGAAGTTAGTAAAGACGACGGACGCGGTCGGGCAGATGCTGTGCCACGACATCACGCAGATCATTAAAGATGTGAAGAAGGATGCGGTGTTCCGCAAGGGGCACATCATCACGGAAGAGGATGTGCCGGTCCTGCTGTCGGTCGGCAAGGACCACATCTACATCTGGGAAAACGACGAGACGATGATGCACGAGAACGACGCGGCGGAGGTGCTGTGCCGCATCTGCAGAGGTGAAAACATCGCGCGCGGGCAGGTCAAGGAGGGCAAGATCGAGCTCTCGGCGGAGTGCGACGGCGTGCTCAAGATCGACAAGGACAAGCTGTACGCGGTCAATTCCTTCGGTCAGATGATGATCGCCTCGCGGCACGGAAATTTTGCCGTGAAGAAGGGCGACAAGATCGCCGGCACGCGGGTCATCCCGCTGATCATCGAGAAGGAAAAGATGGAGCAGGTCGAAGCGCTCGTCGGGCCGGAGCCGATCTTCAAGGTCGTTCCGTTCGTGCCGAAAAAAGCCGGCATCGTGACGACGGGCAACGAGGTGTTTTACGGGCGCATCCAGGATACGTTCACGCCGGTCGTACAGGCGAAGCTGGAGGAGTTCGGCGCGGAGGTCATCGCGCACGAGTACTCCAATGATAACAACGAAAACATCGAGGCGGCGATCCGCAGGATGCTGGAACAGGGCTGCGACATGGTCGTCTGCACCGGCGGCATGAGCGTCGACCCGGACGATAAGACGCCGCTCGCCATCCGCAACGTCTGCGGCGAAGTCGTCACGTACGGCGCGCCGGTGCTCCCGGGCGCGATGTTCCTGCTCGCGTATTACGGCGAGGACCGGATTCCGGTCATGGGGCTCCCGGGCTGCGTGATGTACGCGAAGCGGACGATCTTCGATCTCGTCCTGCCGCGCGTGATGACGGATGAGATCCTGGCCAAAGAGGATTTCGACCGGCTCGGCGAGGGCGGCTACTGCCTGAACTGCCCGGTCTGCACGTTCCCGAACTGCGGGTTCGGCAAGTAAGAATTGTTGAAAAAAAGGAAAAGCTATGCTGGATCGATACGGCAGAACAATCGAATACATGCGTGTCTCGATCACGGACCGCTGCAACATGCGGTGCAAGTACTGCATGCCGAACGGGATCGAAAAGGTCTCGATGTCCAAGATCCTGACCTATGAGGAGATCCTCCGCATCTGCGAGGCTGCGACCGGACTCGGGATTCGAAAGTTCAAGGTGACGGGCGGGGAACCGCTTGTGCGGCTCGGCTGCGCGGAGTTCATCCGGCAGCTCAAGGCGCTTCCGGGAACGGAGCAGGTGACGCTGACCACCAACGGCATGGAACTGGAGAAATATCTTCCGGATCTTATAAGTGCCGGGCTGGATGCGGTCAACATCAGTCTGGACTCTCTCGATGCGGAGAAGTTCCGCTATATCACGGGCCGCGGCGATCTCTCGCAGGTGCTCTCCGGCCTCGATGCCGCGATTGCGAGCGGGATTCCGGTCAAGGTCAACTGCGTCCTGCAGAAGGACTTTAATGACGGTGAGATCGAAGCCTTCGCGGAGCTCGCGTTCCAAAAGGGCATCGATGTGCGGTTCATCGAACTGATGCCGATCGGTACCGCAGACTCCCGCAAGGGGATCTCCAACACCGACGTGCTGCAGCAGCTTGAAGCGCGCTATCCGGATCTGGTGCCGGACGACCGCGTCCACGGCAACGGACCCGCAGTCTATTACACTGTGCCGGGACGGGCCGGCGGGATCGGGTTCATCAGCGCGATGCACGGCGTGTTCTGCTCGAGCTGCAACCGGATCCGGTTGACCTCCCAGGGGATGATCAAGCCGTGCCTCTGCTATGAGGACGGTGTCGATCTGAGACCGCTGCTCGCCGGGACGAAGGAAAACCTGCAGCAGGGGATCCGGCTGTCGGTCGACAGCAAGCCGGGACAGCACTGCTTCAACGAGGACCTCAGCCGGACGGAGTCGCGGGCAATGTCGATGATCGGGGGTTAGAGATGGGAAAGGTAATCGCAACATGCATCAAAAACTCAGTATTCAAGGTAGTTTCTGCTTTGATTATATCATGGCTGTCAAGGC
>CAYLSR010000028.1:0-11183 GCA_964385855.1 uncultured Mogibacterium sp. | reverse complement strand
GAAAGAAGCAAGGGAAAAGAAAGAACAGTAGCGGAGGCAGGGAGATGCAGTATCGAAAGGACCGGTACGGAAACGAGTTGTCGATCCTGGGATTCGGATGCATGCGCTTCACGAAGAAGGGCGGCAGCTTTGATGCGGAGAAGGCGGAGCGGGAGATCCTCGCCGCGTATGAAGCCGGCGTCAACTACTACGATACCGCGTACCTCTATTCGGGCAGCGAAGCGCTGCTCGGCGAGGTCTTTGAGCGGAACGGCATCCGGGACAGCGTCCGGATCGCGACCAAACTCCCGCACTACATGGTCCGGAAGATCTCCGACGCGGAGAAATTTCTGCAGGAGGAGCTGAGGCGGCTCCAGACGGACCACATCGAGTACTACCTGATGCACATGCTCAACGACGCGAAGAGCTGGAAGCGCCTGTGCGACCTGGGGATGGACGACTGGATCCGCGAAAAGCGGGAGCAGGGCATCCTGCAGCAGGTCGGGTTCTCGTACCACGGGAACGCGGACGGGTTCCGGGAACTTCTGGACGCGTGGGACTGGGATTTCTGCCAGATCCAGTACAATTATCTTGACGAGAACAGCCAGGCGGGCCGGACGGGATACGAAGCCGCAGGCGAAAAGGGCATCCCGCTGATCATCATGGAGCCGCTGCGCGGCGGCAAGCTGGCCGGGCAGCTCCCGAAGGAGGCGGTCCGGATCATCGAGCGGTACGGAAAGGAAACCGGCAGGAACCGGAGCCCCGCGGCCTGGGGGTTCCACTGGCTGTGGGATCAGTCGGGCGTCACGTGCGTGCTGTCCGGGATGAACTCGCTCGAGATGGTGGAGGAGAACTGCCGTGAGGCGGACCTCGCGGCAGCGGGGTCGATGACCGAGGCGGACCGCGAGATGCTCCGGCAGGTCGTGCGGGAGATCGGACGAAAGATGAAGGTCGGCTGCACCGGCTGCCGGTACTGCATGCCGTGCCCGCAGCGCGTGGACATCCCGGGCACCTTTTCCGCGTATAACCGGCGGTATTCGGACGGCTGGTTCACCGCGGAGAAAGAATACATGATGTGCACGGTGTTCCGGAAGGACAGCACGGGCGCCTCCAACTGCATCGGCTGCGGTGCCTGCGAAAAGAGCTGTCCGCAGCACATCGAGATCCGCAAAGAGCTGAAGAAGGCCGCCAGAGTGCTGGAGGGCCCGGCCTATAAGGTAGCGAAGAAGGCCATTCTGCTGGTCTACAAATACTGAAGGAGAGGCAAAATGAATCGGATGGGCAGACTGGAAGAGCGGGTCGGGGTGGAAAAAGCGGCCCTGATGTGCCGGTACATGGACGCGGTGCTGGAAAAGAACCGGTTCATTAACTTGACGGCGATCCTGGACCGCGACGAGTTCATCGTCAAGCACCTGCTGGATTCCCTGACGATCCTGGATCTGCCGGAATTCCGGGCCGCGAAGACCGTCGTGGATGTGGGGACCGGTTCGGGATTCCCGGGCGTCCCGCTGGCGATCGCCTGCCCGGAAAAGGACTTCGTCCTGATCGACTCGCTGAACAAAAGACTCCGGGTGATCTCGGAGCTCACCGAGGCGCTGGATATCCGGAATGTGCGGACCCTGCACGCCCGGGCGGAGGATGCCGGCCGGGATGCGGACTGCCGGGACGGGTTCGACCTGTGCGTCTCCCGGGCGGTCGCGTCGATGGACGTGCTCGCGGAGTGGTGCCTGCCGCTCGTCCGGAAGGGCGGCTTCTTCGTCGCGATGAAGGGGGAGAAGACCGAGGCGGAGCTGGCAGAAGGCGCCGCGGCGATCCGGGCACTGGCGGGAGAGGTGGTCCGCGTGGAATCCGCGGAAGTAGATGAGACCGCGGAAGCGCACACGCTGATCCTGATCCGGAAGACCGGCAAAACGCCGGCCGTGTATCCGCGCAAGGCGGGTACAGCGAGAAAAGATCCGATCCGGGGGAAGAAAAAATGATTCAGGAGGAGATCCGGAAGGCGCTGCTTAAGCAGCAGGACGAAAAATACCGGGCGTTTCAGAGCGGGCTGATGCCGACGGTCGCGCCGGAAACCATCCTCGGCGTGCGCACGCCGGAGCTTCGGAAGCTCGCAAAGGAGCTTTCGCGCCGGGAGGACATCGGCGGGTTTCTGCAAGCGCTGCCGCACGAGTATTTTGATGAATACCAGCTGCACGCGCTGATCCTTTCGGAAGAAAAGGACTTCGGCCGGTGCGTGGAGGCGGTTGTGGCGTTCCTCCCGCATGTGGACAACTGGGCGACGTGCGATCAGATGTCCCCGAAGGTCTTTAAAAAACACCGTTCGGAGCTCCTGCCGCACCTGCGAAAGTGGCTCTGCGCCGAGGAGACCTACACCGTCCGGTTCGCGGTCGTCATGCTGATGCAGCATTATCTGGAAGAAGACTTTTCGCCGGAGTATCCTGCGCTGGTCGCGGCAATCCGGTCGGAAGAATATTATATCCGGATGGCGGTCGCCTGGTATTTCGCGACAGCGCTCGCGAAGCAGTACGATGGGGTCCTTCCGTATCTGGAGGAAAAGCGGCTCGACCCGTGGACGCACAACAAGACCATCCAGAAGGCGATTGAGAGCTACCGGATCACGCCAGAGCAGAAGGATTACCTGCGAAGCCTGAAGATCCGGAAGCGGGGATGATGGCCCGGAAAGCAAATTGTTTCACGTGAAACAATTCGGAAGAGGACTGCACAATTCGGCGCCCCTTTTTCGCAGACCACTACATATTGTTTCACGTGAAACATTGTGTGTTGATCTCATGAAATTTAGCGGCAGGCCGGGTGTACAACGCCCGGAAAAGGTGGAAAAGCCACCTTTTTTATTGTATAATAATTTGTCGTGTTATGACCAGAAACACGTATTCGGGAAACCGGAAAGCCGGTTTCCGCTGGGAGGTTCCTGATGGGAAAAGCGATCGCGATCTTTAATCAGAAGGGCGGTGTCGGCAAAACGACGACCAACATCAATCTGGGCGCCTGCCTTGCCCGGCTGGGCAAGCGGATCCTGTTGGTCGACGTGGATCCTCAGGGGAACACCACCAGCGGGATCGGGCTGGTCAAGCGCGAGCTGGAGGAGACCGTGTACGACGCGATGATCATGGATCACTACGACGTACGCGACGCGATCGTCCGGACGGATGTACCGAATCTGGACATCCTGCCGGCGAGCATCGATCTGGCCGGCGCGGAAATCGAGCTGGTCAATCTCCGGAACCGTGAAAACCGCCTCCGGAGCGCGTTGCAGAAGGTCCGGGAGCAGTACGACTACATCTTCATCGATTGTCCGCCGTCCCTCGGATTGCTGACGATCAACGCGCTGACGGCGGCGGACGGGGTGCTGATCCCGATCCAGTGCGAATATTACGCGCTGGAGGGCGTCAGCCAGCTGATGAGCACGATCGAGCTGGTCCGCAGGAGCATGAATCCGAACCTGCAGGTGACCGGCGTCCTGCTGAGCATGTTTGACGGCAGGACCAACCTGGCGCTCCAGGTCGTACAGGAAGTCAAGAAATATTTCGGCCGCAAGGTGTTCTCCACGGTCATTCCGAAGAATGTCCGGCTGGCGGAGGCGCCGAGCTATGGCCTTTCGATACTGGATTATGATCCGTCCTCCAAGGGAGCCCGCGCATATCTGGCGCTGGCAGAGGAATTCATCAGAAGGGAAGGGAGTGATCGCTGATGGCAGCTAAAAAGAGGGGCGGTCTCGGACGGGGGCTGGAGGCCCTGTTCGCGGACGTAGCGCCTGTACAGGAGACGGTACCGCAGGAGGATCCGCAGCCGGCGCAGGAGCCTGCCGCGGCGCAGGAGAGCTCCGCGGAGACCGACCGCGTCCTGTATGTCGACATCAATGATATCAAGCCGAACCCGGAGCAGCCTCGCAAGAACTTCGATCCGGAAAAACTGGAGGAGCTGGCGCGCTCCATCGAGGAGAACGGGGTGATCCAGCCGCTGGTGGTCCGGAAAGTGCCGAACGGCTACGAGCTCGTCGCCGGCGAACGGAGATGGCGGGCCTCCCGCCTGGCCGGACTCCGGACGGTTCCGTGCATCGTCCGGGAGTTCGACGAAAAGCAGAAGCTCATCGTCGCGATCCTGGAGAACATGCAGCGGGAAGACCTCGACCCGATCGAGGAGGCGGAAGGACTGCAGCAGATGTCCGAGCGGTTCGGATTCACGCAGGAGCAGGTCAGCGCCTCTGTCGGCAAGAGCCGCGCGTACATTGCCAACTCGGTGCGCCTCCTGAAGCTGCCGGAGGAGATCCGGGAGATGATCCGGGACGGCAGGCTCTCGGCAGCGCACGGAAGAACGCTCGTTTCGCTGGGCAATGAACGCCAGCAGAAGGCGGTGGCGGACCGGATCGTCCGGGAAGGACTGTCGGTCCGGGCGACCGAGAAGCTTGCGGACAGTCTCAAGAAGGGCCGCGAACCGCGGCCGGCCGTAAAGGCGCCGGAGGACCCGGATGTGCTGGCGGTGGAAGAAGAGCTTCGGACGATCCTCGGAACCAAAGTCCGAATCGTACAGCAGAAGCGGTCCGGCAGGATCGAACTGGAATATTACAGCCGGGAGGAACTGAACCGGCTGATCGATCTTCTGAGGAGCCTGTAAGGGAAGAACCATGGAAAACAGAGAGAAGAACAAGCCGTTCATGGACCGGATCCCGGTTCCGGCCTGTATCGTGGACAAAGAGGGCAACATCAAAGCCGCGAACACCCGGATGAAGGAAGTCTTCGCCTACGAAGGCATCGTCGATTCCAGCTTCTTCGTGCTGGCCGGCGTCAAGCGGAAGGATCTGATCGCGGCCGCCTGCGACCCGGAGCAGCCGGAAATCTCCATCCGGCGGAATTCGCAGATCTTCGTCCTGCGGACGAATACGGATCCCTGCGAGGAAGAGGATCTGCTGGTCTACTTCATCAACGTATCGGAGCGGGAGTCCCTCAAGGCCGCCTACCGGTCGGAGCACATCTGCCTCCTGTACATCAACATCGACAACTACGATGAGCTCATCTCGAGCATCACGACGGACAGCCGGCGCGCGGTGCCGACCGAGGTAGACCGGATCGTCCGGGCCTGGGCGGGCCGGTTTGACGCGGTCATCGAAGCCACGAGCGATGAGACCTACATGATGACAGTCTTCCGCCGGGACGCGGAGAAGATCATCGAGGAGCGGTTTTCGGTCCTCGACGAGGTCCGCATGATCGAGACCAAGATCGACTTCCCGGTCTCGCTGTCCATCGGCATGGGCATGGGCGCGGAGACGCTCCGGGAGACGACCGAGCTCGCGGAAGCGTCGCTGGAACTGGCCATGGGCCGCGGCGGCGACCAGGCGGTCGTCAAGAACGGCGACCGGACCAGCTACTACGGCGGCAAACTCCAGTCGTTTGAGAAAAACAACAAGGGCAAATCCAGAGTCATCGCGCACGCGCTCAAGCAGCTGGTGCTCGACAGCGACCGCGTCCTGATTATGGGCCACCGCTGGCCGGACATGGATTCGTTCGGCGCCGCGATCGGCGCGTACAAGATCTGCCGGTATTTTGAGCGGGACGCCTACATCATCATCGAGGAGTTCAACGAAGCGCTCCAGGTGGTCTATAAGCAGGCGAAGGAGACCGAGGAGTACGAGATCATCAACCGCGAAAAGGCGATCGGCCTCTGCAATGAACGGACGCTCGTCATCGTGGTCGACACGAACCGCCCGGGCATGGTCGAGTGCCCGGAGATCCTGAAGATCTCCGACCGGCTCGTGATGATTGACCACCACCGGCTCGCGGAGGATTCGATCGACAACCCGATCCTCTCGTACGTGGAGTCCTACGCGTCGTCGGCCAGCGAGCTGATGGCGGAGATCATCCAATACACCGCGACCCGCCGGATCATCAACAAATTCGAGGCGGAGGCGCTGCTCGCCGGGATCACGGTGGATACCAACAGCTATTCCATCCGGACCGGCGTCCGGACGTTCGAAGCGGCCGCCTGGCTCCGGAGGGCCGGCGCGGACACCACCGAGGTGAAGCGGTTTTTCCAGAGCGAAGCGACGTCGTTCCAGGTCAAGGCTGACGCGATCGCCGGCGCGGAATACCTGGATAACGGCATCGTCATCGCGACCTCCCGGGGGTATTCGACGGAGGCGCAGATCATCAACGCACAGGTCGCGGATGAGCTGCTGATGGTCAAGGGCGTGGAGGCCTCCTTCGCGCTCGGTAAGAACGACCGGCACATGACCGTGATCAGCGCCCGTTCGCTCGGCAACATCAACGTGCAGATGATCATGGAGCAGTTCAACGGCGGCGGCCATCTGACTTCCGCGGGCGCGCAGGTCAATCTGCCCCCGGAAGAAGTGATAAAAAGGCTCAAAACGATCCTTACAGATCTGAAATAAGGAGGAAAAGACATGCTTGTAATCTTGAAAAAGGACGTAAAGGGGACCGGCAAGGCGGGAGATGTCGTCAAGGTCAGCGACGGGTTCGCGAACAACCGGCTGATCCCGGCGGGACTCGCCGTTCCGGCGACCGATAAAAATATCCGCAGCATCGAGAAGCAGAAGGCGTTCATCGAGCAGAAGAACGCGGAGGAAAAGGAAAAAGCGCTCAAGGCGGTCGAGCGGCTGGAAGCGAAGCCGATCGTGATCCGCACCAAGGTAGGCGCCGGCGGGAAGCTGTTCGGCTCCATCACCTCCAAGGACATCGCGGACGCGATTCAGGAGCAGCTGGAAAAGACGATCGACAAGAAGAAGATCGTCCTCGCGAAACCGATCAAGGAGATCGGGGAGACGGTCGTGGAGATCAAGTTGTATCCGGAGGTTTCCGCAAAGGTAAAAGTCCTCGTCGAAGAGGCGTAAGGAAAGAATCTCATGGCAGAAGAGAAAGAAGCAGTCTACAATCTGGAACCGCCGCAGGACCTGGAGGCCGAAAAGGCCGTACTCGGCTCGATGCTGCAGGACGCGGACGCGGTCTCGGATGTGATCGACCGGCTCAAGGCGGAGGATTTCTACCTGAAGGAACATCAGGAGATCTACCGCGCGTTCCTCGACCTGTACCGCCGGAGCGTCAACATCGACCTCAACACGGCGAATTCGCAGCTGCGGACGCGCAAGACCGCGGAGTTTGTCGGCGGGCTCCTGTATCTGAGCCGCCTGTCCGACAACGCGATCGTGCCGTCCAACGCCAAGTACTACGCGGAGACGGTCCTGGCCAAATCGCACATGCGGCAGCTCATCCACGAGGCCGACCTCATCAAGAGCAAAGCCTACGAGGGGGACAAGCCGACCGAGGAGATCCTGGATTTCGCGGAGCAGCGGATCTTTGAGATCGCGCAGAGCACGCAGAAGCGCAACTACGTGGACATCAACGAGATCCTGGTCGAAAACATCAAGACCATCCAGGAGCTGGAGCGCAACAAAGGCGCGCTGCCGGGCATCACGACCGGCTTCCGCGACCTGGACCGCATCCTCGGCGGCCTGCACAAGACCGATCTCATCATCCTCGCCGCCCGCCCGGGCATGGGGAAGACTTCGTTTGCGCTGAATCTCGCCGAAAACGCGGCGGACAGCGGCCACACGGTCCTGATCTTCAGCATGGAGATGGCCAAAGAGCAGCTCGGACAGCGGCTTCTGGCGATGTCCGCGCAGGTGAACATGGAGAACCTGAAGCGCGGCGAGCTCTCGCAGGACGACTGGATGAGCATCAGCTACGCGCAGGACGCGTATGAGAACCGCAAACTGTTCATCGACGACTCGTCCGACATCTCGATCCTGGAGATGAAGAACAAGTGCCGCCGCCTCAAGGCGGAGCACGGGCTGGACCTGATCGTCATCGACTACCTGCAGCTAATGAGCCTGGGCTATCGGACGGAGAACCGTGTTCAGGAGATCAGCGCGATCACCCGGAGCATCAAGATCCTCGCCAAGGAACTGGATGTCGCCGTGGTGCTGCTCTCGCAGCTCTCCCGGGCATCCGAGCAGCGCAAGGACCACAAGCCGATGCTTTCGGACCTGAGGGATTCCGGATCGATCGAGCAGGACGCGGACATCGTCATCTTTCTGAAGCGGGATGACTACTACGACGAAGAAGATTCCGAGGTCGATCTCAGCCGCCGGGGCAACATCTGCGATGTCACCATCGCCAAGCACCGGAACGGCGAGACGGGCCTCGTTCAGCTGGCGTGGATCGCGCGCTATACCAAGTTCGGAAATCTGGAACGGGGCATGCAGAATCTGTAGAGAACCTCCGCATGTCCGTCACGGAACGGGAGTACAATGTCTAAGACGGAATACAACAGGATCAGACATAATAACATTTTTCTTCACACAACACAGGTCGAAAATCTCTTCATCAACGAGCTCCTGCCGATCGCGCCGGGAGACTATGTCAAGGTGTACCTCTTTTGCCTGATGTACGCGGAGAATGAGCAGCCGGTCGAGCCGAACGTGCTGGCGAACGTGCTGGGCATGTCCGCGGACGAGATCGACCGCGCCTGGGCGTACTGGGAGGACAAGGGCGTCGTCCGGCGGGACTACGACCGCACGTCGGGGCAGTACCGGATCACGTTCCTCAGCCAGATCGAGGCGCTCTTCGACGGCGAGACCGCAGAGCCGGAAGAACCGGCGGTGCTGCCGGAGGCGGAGGATGCGGAAGAGGAGGGCGCGCTCGACATGGCCGCGCTTCAGGAGCTGGAGCTCCGCGGGCTGTTTACGGCCTTTGAGGAGACGACCGGCCGGACGATCTCCCGCAGGGAGTCCGATAAGATCCGCGACGCGGTGGGCGTCTACGGCGTCACGCCGGACGTCTTCGCCTACGCCATCAAGTACTGCGCGGAGATCGAGAAGTACAGCGTCGACTACATCTTCAAGGTCGCGCTCCGGTGGAAGGAAGAGGGCTGCCAGGACATCTCGCAGGTCCGGGAATTCCTGGACCGCGGCAAGCAGCGCAATCTGGCGTTCAACAGCATCTTCCGCGAGATGGGCTTCACGCGCATGCCGAGCCCGGCGGACCGGGAGCTCATGTCGTCGTGGATGGACGAGCTGGGCTTCAGTCTGGCGGAGATCCTCGACGCCTGCCGGCTGACGGCCGGCCAGCGGGAGCCGAACCTGAAGTACGTGAACAGCGTCCTCCGGAACAGGCGGCTTGAGGCCGGCGGTGTCGATCCGAAGGCGGCGCAGCGGCCGGCTTCCGGCACCGGCGTGAGCAAGCGGATCCTCGGCGAATACTATTCCTGGCTGAGAAACCGGGCGGAGGAAGAACAGCAGAAGCACCTCGAGGAAGCCCGGCAGAAGGTCCCGGGGCTCGGAGACCTTCTGGCGCTGGAGGCTGAGCTCAACCGCGCGATCGTCTCGTTCGACTTCGGCAGGCGGTCCCGAGAGGACCGGAAGGTCCAGGTCGAGCGGCGGCAGGAACTGGAGGCGCAGAAGCGCCGGCTGCTCCGGGAGAACGGGTACCCGGAGGATTATCTGGAAAAACACTATCGCTGCGCGATCTGCAAGGATACCGGCGTGACGGATGAAGGGATCTACTGCTCCTGCGTGGAAGCGAGGACCCAAGAGGCATATACATGGAACAGCAAAAGAACAAAAGACCGATAGGCGCCGGGCTCCTGACCGCGCTCACGGACTGGACGGCATCGTGGATCTTTTTTCACGACCGAGTCCAGGCTGCGTGCGACCGGGCGGTCGGGAGAGCCATCTACGGGATTCTGGAGACGTATCACAACGTCCGGACGTGCTACTTAGGAGCCTCGCGCAAGATCATCGCGGAGTTTTTCGCGACCATTCTTATGATCTGCGCGATGCTGCTGATCTTCGATCATTTTACGGTATTTGAATATTCCTATAACGGCAGGGCGCTCGGGTACGTGGACAACCAGGAGAACGTCACCAACATCCTGGAGGTCGCCGGAGACCGGCTGTCGGGCATCAATGACGCCAACATCGTTTTTACCGCGAATGAAAACGTGACCTTCCGCAAGGTCGCGAGCTTTAACAAGGACGTTGACACCGCGGATCAGGTGCTCAACAAGCTGACGTACATGACGGACATCGAGGTGACGGGCGCCGGCATCTACGAGGACGGCAAGCTGCTGACCATCGTCGAATCCGACGCGATGGCCGAGGAAGTCCTCCGGGACGTCATCAACTACTACCGGACGCCGGACAAGGGGATGACGGTCACGTCGATCGATTTCCTCAATGAAGTCGAAGTCCGGCCGGTCAGCGTGATGCTGACGAGCGTCAAGTCGCGGAACAACGCGGTCAGGACGCTGGAGGAAGGCGGCAAAACCAGCTTCCGGCACCTCGTGCTGGAAGGCGAAACGTTCCAGAATCTGCAGGAGATCTACTCGATCGACCGCAACTACGTGCTGGAGGACGGCGAAAAGGTTTACGCGGAGGACATCCTGCCGGGCGATTCGGTCGTGATCGAGAGCAACGTCGAACCGATCCAGGTCCAGATGGTGGAATCCGGGACCAAATCGGAGACCATCCCGTACGAGACCGAGAAGGAACGGACCAAAGATCTCTACATCGGCGATCAGGAAGTCAAGCAGGAAGGCGAGAACGGCCGCCAGCTCATCACGGGCGAACTGACGCTGGTCAACGGGAAGGAAGTAAACCGCGACATCGAGAACACCGAAGTGGTCAAAGAGCCGGTGAACGAGGTCATCCTCGTCGGCATTTCGATCCGGCCGAAGACCGCGCCGACCGGGACCTTCGCGATGCCGATCCACAACTACACGATCACCTCGTATTTCGGCCCGAGATGGGGCAGAGTGCATCAGGGCCTTGATATGGCGGCACCGACCGGGACGACGATCTTCGCGTCCGACGGCGGTGAGGTCATCCGCGCCGGCTGGTACAGCAGTTACGGAAACTGCGTGGAGATCCGGCACCTCAACGGAACATTCACGCGGTACGGGCACTGCAGCAAGATCTACGTCCGCGTGGGCGAAAAGGTCTTCCAGGGGCAGGAGATCGCGGCGGTCGGAAGCACCGGCAACAGCACGGGCCCGCACCTGCACTTCGAGATCCATCCGAACGGCGGTTCGGCGGTGAATCCGTTGCCGTACCTGCCGATCGGACAGTAGTGATCCGTAGGGCCGCGCCGGGATCTTTTGCCCGGCTCGGGTACGGCTTTCGCCTCGCACCGGCGACGCAGCGGTTCTAAGCTCTGTCTGCGCGCTTCGCGCTTGCC
>CAYLSR010000027.1:0-11211 GCA_964385855.1 uncultured Mogibacterium sp. | reverse complement strand
CGAGACCAAACAGCAGGAATTCGACGCGTTTGCCGACGAATCCGCGATGGCGGAAATCCAGACGTATCTCCTCAGCCCGGACGATGCGGAAGTCCGCGTCCGGCAGCGCGGCAAGGACGGCAGCTACCTGTTTTACCGCACGGAGAAGCGCCGCGTATCGGAGACCGCCCGCGTGGAGGTCGAACGGCGCATCACGCAGAGAGAATACCTGGCGTGTCTGATGGAGGCCAACCCGGCGAGGCATCCGGTCCGCAAGACGCGGTACTGCCTGACGGAAAACAACCGCTACTACGAAATCGATCTCTACCCGGAGTGGCATAAGCAGGCGGTTCTGGAGCTGGAGCTCCGGGAGGAAACGGAGGACGTGGTCTTCCCGGAAGGCATCCGCATCCGGCGCCGGTCTGCCGGAAGCTGATCGCGGAACCGGCTGTTTTGGCCTGGCTGGAGGAAACGGAAGGAAGCGTACTGATTTACCCTGGCAAGGAATTCATCTGCGCAGCAACTCCGGACGGTGAACTGCCGGTTCCGGAAGCGGTCACCGCGCGCATCCGGGCTGCCTTGGACAGCGTGCTGCGGGCGCCGGGCCGGCTCACGGAACAGGGGGATCTGATTCTGGATCTCCGGACTGAGGCGCCGGGCCTGCATTACCCGGTCAATCTGCTGCTCGGCGACCGGACCGGCTACGCGTATCCGCTCGTAACGACGCCGAAGAGCGCGGTGGACGCGTTCGGCGACGGTTCGTTCCGCGCCGCGGGGCAGGACCAGGTGCTGGCGACGCGGTATGTCCTCGCGCCGGAGGAGAACGGAGAGCCGGCCAACCGGCAGTTTTACCTGACCGAAGGCGGCCGGCAGATCTTCTATACGCGCAATGTCCGGGACAACGTGGCGCGCGCGGAGTGCTGCCACACCCAGAACAGGACCGTGATCACCTATGAGACGGAGGATGGGCTTGCGATCGAGCGCTCGATCTTCCTGCTGCCGCAGGAGGAAGGGATGCCGAGCGCGGTGGAGGCGCAGCGCGTGCGCATTACGAATCATGGCGGGCAGGCGCGGACGCTGCGGTTTGTCGGCACCGGTGTCTTCGGGATCGCGCAGGCCGCGACGATCGCGACCGACGTCGTCTACGCGAACCTCGTGCAGGAATCCGAGCTTCTGTATGAAGCGGGCCGCCCGGTCTGCCTCGGTCTACATGCGAAGCCTGCCGATGACCGCGATAAGAAGCGCTTCGTCGTACTGCTCGCGGAGGGGAAGCCGATGGAGGAATTCTGCACGGATCAGGCGGTCTTCCTCGGGAGCGGCACATGGATGCAGCCGGAGCGCCTGCTCCATCTGCCGAATGAATTCAGCCGGAAGATGGCTTCGTTCTTCGCCGTCGCGGTGACGGTGACGGCCCCAGCTGGCGGAACGGCCGTGATCGACGAATTCGTGGGGCTCGACGATCTCGCGGCGAAAGGACCGGAGGATCCGCCGTACGAAGCGGTCATCCGGAACCTGTACCGGAAGTACCGCGACCCGGCGGCGCTCGACGCGGTGCTCTTCGGGATGCGGGAACAGTGGGCGGACTACACCGCCTGGCTCCGGCCCAAGACGGGGGATCCGACGTTCAACGCGTATGTATCTGGCAATCTGCCGTTTCAGGTTCGGTACCAGACGTACGTCTCGCGCTCCTTCGCCTGGACGCAGAAGTCGTACCGCGAAATCGGCTTCCGCGAGATTCAGGACCTCTACGCCTCCCTGTATTACCTCTGCGCGTCCGGCCAGCGGGAGCAGGTGAAGCTTCTCCTGAGCAACTGGATCCGCAACGTGTTCCGGATGGGATATGCCAACCACAATTTCACCTGGAAGGGCAAGGAACCCGGCATGTGCTCCGACGACGCGCTGTGGCTGGTGCAGGCCGTGTACCGGTATGTGCGCCTGACGGGGGACACGGAGTTTCTGCGGCAGGAGTTCGAGATGGCGGATTCGGGCAGCCGTCCGCTGATCGAGACGCTGCTCGCCATCCTCACCTACAGCGGGAAGATTTCCGTGGGAAAGCACGGCCTCCCGCTGCTCGATGTGGCCGATTGGAACGACACCCTGCGTTTGGATAAGGAAGTCCTGCTCGGGCCGGAGAAGGAGGCCCGTTACCGGCGGCAACTCGCGGAGCGGGGCGAGGAGTACGGTGCCCCGCTGGAGAATTCCTACTGCGAGAGCGTGATGAACGCCTGCCTCCTTCGGATCGCAGCCTCCGAGACCGCGGAGCTCGCGGAGATGCTGGGCATCTGGGAGGAAGCGACGTCCGCCCGGGCGCTCTTGGATCACATTGCGGAGCGCGTGCAGAAGTTTGCCTGGAAGGGGGATTACTTCGCGCGCTGCCTGATCAACGATGACCGTCCGTACGACTATCTCGGCGCCGGCGGAGACGGCCTGTCGCTCGACCCGGCCGTGGACGGGAGCTATTTCCTCAACTCCTACAGCTGGGCGATTCTGGCGGATATCGCCTCGGAGGAGCAGATCCGGACCATGCTCGGCACGGTCAACCGGGTTCTCCGCACGGACGCGGGCCTGAAGCTCTGTACGCTGATTGATTTTGACAAACTTGGTGTGAAGACGGGCACGGCCTTCTACTTCCCGGGCGACCGGGAGAACTGCGGCGTCTTCAAGCACGCGGCGATGATGGCCGTGGTGGCTTCGCTCAAGGCGGCCAAGGCCGTTGCGAATCCGGCACTTGCAGAGGATCTCCGGGAACTCGCATTTTGGATGATCGGTAAGACGCTGCCGTACCGCACGCTCGAGAACCCGTACACCATCAAGGGCAACCCTCGGTTCTGCACGCAGTACAACAACAGCGAGACCGGCGAGAACATCGGGCCGATGCTCTCCGGCACCGCTTCGTGGCTGACGCTGGCGGTGTATGAATATCTGGGATTTGACATCCGGCCGGACGGGATCGCATTCCGGCCGATCCTGCGGGCGGGGGAGACCGCGCTCGCCTATACGCTGACGCTCGGGGAGACCGTCTTGCGCGTGTCGGTGCGCGGGGAGGACGGGCGGTTCCGGCTCGGTGCGGAATCGTGTGCGGTGCTGGATGGTGTGCCTGTGCCGGTTGACTGCGGTTCCGGGGCGGGCGCTCCGAAGCTGCGGATTCCGATGCCGGAGGCCGGGGAGCACACGCTGGAGATCGAGCTGTGAGTCCATGAGCGAGCCTTCGCTTTACAGGGAAACAAAAGCAGCCGGCCGCCGGGAGATCCCGGCCTGACCGGCTGCTTTTTCCATTCGATCCATTATCCCCAGACCGTCCCGACGCCGGCCGCCAGCGCCTTGTCGTAGATCACCTTTGCGGTGACGAGATCCTGCGCGGCGACGCCGACCGTTTCATAGACGATGATTTCGTCGACACTCTTGCGGCCTGCGATTGTACCGTTGATAACGTCGCCGAGGCTGCCCTGAATGTCCTCGCGGGTGATCAGGCCGTCCGCGAGAGGGATCAGAAGGTCGCCGGTCTCGGAAAGCGCTGCGTCAACCGAATCGCAGATGATTTTGGACGCGCGGGGCAGGACGGCCGGGTCGAGCTCGTGCTTGTGCGGCTCGTAGGTGCCGACTGCGCTGATCGTCGCGCCGGCTTTGACCTTCGTACCGTCGAAGACCGGTTTGGCCGACGGGGTGACGGTGATGATGAGATCCGCGTCGTCGATGCAGTCATCGGAATTCTCCGCCGCGAGGAACGGAACGCCGTAAGACGCTAGCTCCTCCTGCATGCGGGAGACAAATGTCTGACACCGCTCCGCGTTGAGATCGTAGATCTTCACCTGCTCCAATTTGCGCGCGCAGAGCATCGCCTCGAGCTGCGTCGCTGCCTGACCGCCGGTGCCGATCAGGGCGCCTTTCCTGCAGTCCTTTTTCGCGAGCAGGTCGAACGCGGCGCCGCTTGAGGCGCCTGTCCGCAGCTGAGTGACATACGTTCCGTCGAGCAGGGCGATGATGTAGCCTGTCTTGCCGTCGATGAGCAGGATCTGTGCCGGTGAAGTCATCAGTCCGTTATCGATGTTATGCGGGAAAATGTTGATGACTTTCACGGCTGCAGCGTCGATCTCCGGCGCATAGGCCGGCATGAACAGGAACGCGCCGTCATATTTACCGCCGATCACGGTGCGCAGCGGGATGTCGACGGTGTTGTCGACGACCATCTTGAACGCCTGCTTGACCGCTTCGATGACGTCCGGCATGGTGATGACTTTCTGGATATCCTCCCAGGAGAGTAATAACATTGGACACCTCCTGATCTCTTTTATAATAAAATCTCTTCTTGAACTTTATCCTGGTCCGAATCTGTTTCAGGACTCATCCTGCCTTTCGGAATAGCCCTCCGGAAGCGGATCCCCCGCTTCCAGAAGCGATGTTCCCCTTGCGATCATATAGGCCCGGCCGCTGACGGTCGGGATGACGCTGTCCTCTGCGATCCCACCTGTGACCGGCTTGATCTCCACATGGAACGGAATGTCCGCGCGCCCGCGGTTTTCAAGCCGCATGCCCGGCTTCAGGATGCCTCGGCGACAGAGGATCGCGGCGAGCGCCGAGGAGCCGGTACCGGTCGGGGACCGGTCATACTGATGGTTGCCGAACACGGTAAAATTCCGATGAAGGACGGTATCGCCGCGGGTGACGGGATCCTTCTCGATGAGGAGGCAAATCCCTTCCCGTGCGGACTGAAGACCGCTGACCGGGTGTATGAAATTGGTCTGCGCGAGAAACGCGTCCTTACACGCCATGCCGGCCCGGATCAGATCCTCCAGCGGTTCTTCCAGAATGTCGATGCCGAGGGACTGCTCGTTGACAAACGCCATGAATGCTCCGCCGTACCCGACCGTCATGCCGATCCGGCCGTAACCGGGAACCGTGATAGGCACATTTTCCGCGATGAAGAAGGATTCAATATTGTCAAAACCAGAGCGGACGACTTCCCCGTTCTCGATTTCCACAAAGGCGCGGACCTGTCCGACCGGCGCATCGAACCGGAAGGACTGATAACCCTCCCTGCGCTCGAGATAGCCGAGGTCGACAGCTGCTCGCGCAATCGCGATGGCCCCGTGCCCGCACAGGCTGCTCATGCCGGTGGAGTACAGGAAAAGGACCCCAAACAGGCTGTCTGCGTGAATGGCAGGCGTGAGGATGCCGCCGTACTGATCGCTGTGTCCGCGCGGTTCCCGCAGGACGCGCCTGCGGATCGCGTCATAGCGCTTCCGGAAATCCTCCCGGACTTCCCGCTGCGTATCCCCGCGGAGATCCGTCATCGGTTCGGTCAGCAGCCGGAACGGCTCGCAGGAGACGTGATAATCGATATAATCGAGTGAGGAAAGGACCATGAGACACCTCTTTCGTTTCCAGTATAGGGAGAAGACCGCGGGAAGTCAATATGGTTCCGGGTTCGCAAAGCCGTTCCGGCTGCAGACCCGCAAGGCGCTTCACAGAATGGCTCCGCTCATCAGCTCGGTCTGGCGCCCCTCCCGGAGCACGGCTCTGCCGTTTACAAACACATAGCGGATCCCGCTTGGACGGGTGGCTGGATGGAGGAGATCCTCATTAGCGGCGAGTTCATTCGGATCAAATACCGTCAGATCGGCGTACGATCCTTCTTTCACTACTCCACGATCTTTCAGGCCGAATGCGCGGGCCGTATTGCCGGTGAGGTGCATGATCTTCCGCGCCAGCGGTTCCCCGCCGTTCAGCAGGTATTTGATGAAGCCGCAGTATGTCCCGGTGGAACGCTCGTTGACCGGATAGTCCCCCTCCGGGAACGGTTCCGGGCTGTCATAGTCAACCGCGGAGACATCAAGCCCGAGGCACATGTCCGGCGCGAGCTGATACCGGATGTTTTCCGGGAACTCGTCGAGCCCCTGCAGCCAGGAAGTGATGCAGGTATAGGGATCCTCTGTCAGAAGATCGAACATGCACGTCACGTAGTCCGGTGCCTGTCCGGCTTGTTCTGTTTGTTTGGACTGCTCAGACAGCAGCCCGGTACGGATCTCATACAGCGTCCTTCCTTCATACGCCGGATTCCGGTGACGGATGACCGTAACATTCCGGTCCCATTTAGGATTCTTTATCGGATCGAGACTCGTAATCGGACTGCGGGACTGGTGCTGGCCGGCATTGATCTCCGCTGCAAGGAGCTTCTTGTAGTTGCCGACGGACAGCGCCTCGGAGAACCGCCGGATTCCGCCCGCCTGAATGACGTAAGGGAGGAATCTGGCCGCCATCAGCGGGTAATAGAAGTCTCCTCCCGTATAACCCACGAGGGAGTCATAGGTGATCTCCGCGCCGTTCTCCCGGTATTCCGCGATGGTCTGAAGAAGCCGGTCTGCTTCCGCGACCGGGTCTGCAACATCCGGCTGCCGCTTAAACACGCTGTCAATATGGCTGATATGGACATGCGCGCCGGAAACCTGCGCGAGTTCCAGCATTTCGAGGATGCCGTTGACCGGCAGAATCGGACGGTCCGGCTCCTCCGGCAGGATGGATCGGGAGCGCCAATGTGCCGCGAGGATTTTGCCTTTGGCCGCAACCGCTTTCGCGACTGCGAGGAGTTCGCTCCGGGAAGCGTTCCTCCCGGAACAGTAATCGAGCCCGAGGGAGATTCCTGCAGCCCCTTCGTCCATGCACTGCTCACAGAGCCGGACGATCTCCGCGATTTCCTGCTCCGTGGCAAACCGGTCGCAGTCCGGCCCCAGAACCTGCAGCCGGATCTGGCTGTGTCCGGCAAAAGCATGGACGTTCACAGCGGTTTTCCCGGACAGGTGCCCGAGATAATGGCCGAAACCGCTCCAGTCGAGCGGTGTATGGAATTCAGCTTCATACCACGGACGCAGCAGATCGGTCGGAACGACCTGGGTAAAACCAGGATTGATACCGCCGGACGGTGCCGGCAGTACATGCCGGAAAGCTTTCTCTTCGATCGGGAACGGCGCGTAATAGCTGCCGCACGGGCTCGGACTCATGCCGCAGTTGCCGCAGATGAGCGTGGTGATGCCTTGCCCGATGGCGCTTTCCGCCCGCGGGTAGATTGGGAGGGTGAAATCCGCGTGGGAGTGTGCGTCGATGAACCCCGGCGAAATGCAGCATCCGGAAATGTCCAGTACTTCCGCAGCCTCCGGCTGCCCGGTTCCGATATACCGGATCCGGTCTCCGAGGATTCCGATATTGGACGGAACCGGGTCAGCCCCGGTTCCGTCGATCAGTATGCCGTTGATAATCAGAACATCAAGCTTGCTCATGACAGAGATCCCCTATGCCTGTTCCTTTGCCGCGGCATCGAGCGCCTTATACTCGCGGATCTGTTTATCATACTTGAGGAGCAGCAGACCGAAGAGCATCGCGACGATGAATCCGAGCGCCGGAACGAGGGTGTTCAGGCTGAAGAACACGTTCAGGACGCTCTGCTCCTGTGTCGCAGCGCCGGCGACATATGGAACGGTCGCCAGCAGCCAGCCGCCGAGCGGCGCGCCGAGTGCCATGCCGACTTTGTAGGCGACGGAATAAGCCGATACGAGAACTCCCTCCGGAACCGGCTTGCCCCCGGTCTTATGCTTCATATAGATAAAGCTGTCATAGACGACGAGGAGGACAACGGAAGACGCGAGAATCTGACCGATCGTTCCGATCGCGCTGCAGCCCATGAGGATGAAGTTGTTGGCGTCATGGGTGATGTAGCGGATCATGTAGAAGATCGCGCCGATCGCGTTGCCGATGACGATCAGTTTCGCGGAACCGAACTTCGCAACGAGTCTGGATAACATCGGGAAGACGATCAGTGACGCGATGATGCTGATGAAACTGAAGATCGAGTACAGCGCCACATTGCCCAGATTGTACTGGAAGTAGAACAGTCCGGCAGACCCGACGCTGGCCTGCGCCAGATTGACGACGAAGTATGAGGCCAGTACCAGAAGCCACGGAGCATTTCCGAGGATCTCGGACAGTTTGACCTTTTCCTTCGGTGCTTCCGCCTTCTCCGCAGCCGGGAGGTCTTCGTCGACCGGCTCATAGCCCTTCGTGCACCAGAACAGGAGCAGGTAGTTTGCCGTATAGAGGATGCCGCAGATCAGCCCGAGCCACAGGAAGCCCTTTCTCATATCCTCACCGCCGAACAGCATGACGATCGGAATGCCGAGTACGCTGGCGAAGAGGTTCGCTGCGATACCGAAGTAACCGCGGAAGGAGTTGATCTGTGCCCGCTCGACTTCGTCCTGCGTCAGGCGGCTCATCAGGATGTTCTGCGGGATCTGCAGCGCAGTGCTCGCCATGCCCTGCAGGGTGTAGAAGACCGCAAACCAGACGGTTTCGCCGACACTGGAAAGCTGTCCCGGAACGAAGAAGTTCAGGAACAGAATGATGCCGCCCGGAATCGCGACGTACTTGAACCAGATCCGGCACTTGCCTTCCTTGGATCTGGTGTGGTCGACGAGCGTGCCCATCATCGGGTCGTTGATGAAGTCCCAGATCTTCGCGATCAGGATGATCGTCGAGGCGACAGCCGGATTCATGCCGATGAATTCGGTAAAGAAGTAAAGCGAGTAGGCCATCGTCATAACGATGATCAGTGTTTTGGCGAAATCGCCGGACGCGAACAGCCACTTGGTCTTGAGCGGCAGCGTGTTGTGGTTGCTTTGTTTCATGTTCTTTCCTTTCTCTTTTGCAGTGCGGTGGCGGGAGCCTGCGCCCGCCCGATGCGTTGTGCCGCAGATTCCATTCGGAATCCTGAGCAAATTATACAAAAGGGATTCCGGAATTGGAAATACTGATCTATAATATGGTTATACGCTGGACGAATAGCCGAAAAACGTCAGCAGCGACTGACGAAAGAATCCCGTACAGCCGACAGGAGGGTATGATGGATCTGAATCAACTGCGCTGTGTCTGTGAAGTCGCGGAAACCGGGAGCTTCTCCAGAGCTTCTGAGAACCTATTTCTGTCGCAGCCTTCCGTGTCCCGGCAGATCCGGGCACTGGAAAAGGAATATGAGCTGACGATCTTTATACGCGATACGCATAAGGTGACGCTGACCGCGGAGGGGAGAAGATTTGTCCGCTTCGCGAAGGCCGTCCTCGACAGCGCCGATTTGCTGGAAGAGGAGTTCGGCACGAAGAAGAAATCCCTGGAGCTCAGGCTGGTGGTGTTCCCGTTCTACGGATTCTCGTCATTGAGGCAGACGCTGTACAGCTGCCTGCAGGAAACCCATGCGGGCACAATTAATCTGGTGAAGGCGGATACGGATCAGGCGCTTGCGCTGCTCGGCGCGCGCAAGGCGGACTTCGCGTTTGTGAAGGTGGATTCCATAGAGGACAACAACCTGAACATTCTGGAGATTCAGCGGGAGAAGCTCTTCCTCCTGAAACGGAGAGGAGATACGCCGGAGACGGAGCGCGTCACGCTGGAGCAGGTCGCCGCTTTGCCGGTTCACATCGGCTATCCGGACGAGCGGAAAGAAGGCCACGACAGCAAGCTGGCGGAGTATTTCCGCCATGGAAAGAAATCCGCCCTTTCCCTGAACACATCCGACGCGGACGTCATTCTTGATATGGTGGGCAGCGGGCAGGGATACGTGCTCGTGACGGAGGATATTCTGGAGAATCTCGATCAGGATCTCTTTGCGGGCATTCCGATCGTGGACGCGCCTGATCTCGTGACGTTTCTTCTCTGGAATAAGAGCGGCGGAACCGGCAGGACATACCGGGATTTTATCCGATATATGGAGCGGATTTCCTTCGGGCAACAGGGATAATGGCTATTTGTACGGCGTATAACTGCATGCCGGATCCGTATTTCCAATCCGGAAACTCTTTTTATATAATGAAACAGAGTCACCCATACGGAGAAGATGACCCGGGAAAGGAGCATGATACAGATGGCGGATACAAGAAAGAGAAGAGAAAATGTCGCGAAATACATGCAGGACGGGGAGATGCTGCTCTCGTTTGCCGGGAACAGCAATCTGGACGTCAGCGAGACGCCGGATCCGATGAAGCTGGATCCGAACTTCCTGTACCTCACCGATGCGGATATCAACGGAGCCATCCTGATGCTCCTGAAGGTGCAGGGCAGCCTGATGGAGTTCCTCTTCGTCCATCAGAATACGGACATGGAGGATTTCTACCTCGGCAAGGGCAAAACCATCGGGGAGTACCGGACCGAGACCGGGATCGGCAGTGTTCTCCCGCTCAGTGAGCTGAACGACACGATCAACACGATGATCTCCAACTTCTGCGTCAGCAAAGTGTACTTCTGCCAGAATGAGCGCCGCATCCGGGAGGGTCTGGATCCGGCCGCCGCTTTTGCGAGAAAGCTGCAGGATTCTTTCCTCGGGATTTCCATCGGATCCCTGTCCGATGAACTCAAATACCTCCGCGTCATCAAGGACGAAGAGGAGGTCAACCGGATCCGCAGGGCTATCGACATCGCGGATCTGGCGTACCGCGCCGTTGCACAGAATCTCAAGCCAGGCATGAAAGAATACCAGATCGCCAGCATCGTGGAGCATACGGTCAAGATGAACGGCGGACAGGTGTCCGCGCTGCTCGCCTCCGTCGGGAAGCATGCGGCGATCCTTCACTGCTTTGATACGGATGAAACTGCGGAAGAGGGCGATCTGCTGATCGTGGATCTGTGCGTCAGGGTGAACCGGTACTCCTGCGATGTGACGAGAACCTTCCCGGTCAGCGGGAAATTCACGCCGGAACAGCGGAAGTGGTACGACATCTGCCTTGAGACGCAGCGGCTGGTCAGAAATGGCGTCCGTCCGGGCGTACCGGTCGGTCAGGCCGGCGAAGAAGGCAACCGGTATCTGGAGAATGCGCTCAGGCGTGAAGGATATCTGCAGGAAGGGGAGAACATCCGGACGCTCCTCAATGAGCACCGGGACAATTACGCGACGCCGGGAATGATCAATCACGGGATCGGTCTGGACGTCCATGAGAAGAGGAACGATCCGGAAGGCATGCTTCAGCCGGGCATGGTGCTCGCAATTGAGCCGGGCGTTTACTTCAAAGAACACAACATGGGAGTCCGGGTCGAGGACGATGTCCTGGTCACGGAGGATGGCTATGAACTGCTTACGGCCGGCATCCCTGCGGCCGCGGATGAAATCGAGGCGATGATGGCGCGGTAAGGCCAATGAGTCAGGGGAACCGTCCCAATGTCATTTAGTTAAGTTTTTTCCTTCAATATTAATGATTAGAA
>CAYLSR010000026.1:0-11385 GCA_964385855.1 uncultured Mogibacterium sp. | reverse complement strand
TGAACGACCTTTTGCTGCTTGACGACCAGGAATATATTCTGAATCAGATCACGGAACCAAAGAGGAGCTGGAGGAGAACCTCGGCGTGATCGCGAAGAGCGGCTCCCTGAACTTCAAGGCGGAGAACGCGGAAGCCGCCGCCGAGACGGACATCATCGGGCAGTTCGGCGTGGGATTCTACAGCGCGTTCATGGTCGCGAAGAAAATCGAAGTCCTGTCCCTGGCCTTCGGCGAAACACAGGCGCACCTGTGGACCAGCGAGGGGATCGACGGATTCACGGTTGAAGAGGCTGAAAAGGCGGAGGCCGGCACGGTCATCACCCTGACGCTCCGGGACGACACCGAAGAGGAGAAGTACAGCGAATTCCTGAACGAATACAAGATCCGGAGCCTCGTCCGGAAGTACTCGGACTACATCCGCTACCCGATCGTCATGCTGGTGAGCAAGTCCCGCGAGATCGAAGTCTCCGACGAGGAGCGCGAGGCGGAGGACTACCGTCCGAGCTACGAGACCTACTACGAGGACGAGCGCCTCAACAGCATGGTTCCGATTTGGAAGAAGAAGAAATCCGAGATCACCGCTGAGGAGTACAACGAGTTCTACAAGAACAAGTTCTTCGACTGGAACGACCCGCTGAAGGTCATCCACACGAACGTCGAGGGAATCCTCTCGTACGACGCGCTCCTGTACATCCCGGGCCAGGTCCCGTTCAACTACTACACCAAGGACTTCAAGAAGGGCCTGCAGCTGTACTCGAGCGGCGTCATGATCATGGAGCACTGCGAAGACCTGCTCCCGGACTACTTCGCCTTCATCAAGGGCCTCGTGGACTCTCAGGATCTGTCGCTCAACATCTCCCGCGAGATGCTGCAGCAGGACCGCCAGCTCAAGGCGATCGCGCAGCGCCTGGAGAAAAAGATCAGCCAGACCCTGTCCGAAATGCAGGAAAAGGAATGGGACGACTACAAGAAGTTCTTCGAGAACTTCGGCATGCAGCTCAAGTTCGGCCTGTATGACGGCTACGGCCAGAACGCCGACAAGCTCAAGGATCTCGTGATCTGGTACAGCGGCACGACGGAAGACATGACGACCTTTAAGGATTACGTCTCCCGGATGCCGGAGGATCAGAAGTTCATCTACTACGCGTGCGGCGATTCGCGCGAAAAGATCGCGAAGATGCCGCAGATGGACCTCTTCAAGGAAAAGGGCTATGAAGTCCTGTACTGCACGGACGACATCGACGAGTTCGCGCTCAAGACGCTGAATCGGTACGAGGACAAACCGTTCAAGAACATCTCCGACCGCGACCTCGGCTTCGAGCAGTCCGACGAGGAGAAGCAGGCGCAGGAGCAGAAGGCCGAGGAGGCGAAGGACGTCCTCGGGGCCGTCAAGGAAGCGCTCGGCGACGCGGTCTCCGCGGTCATCCTCTCCACGAGGCTCAAGGATCACCCGGTCTGCTTCGCCTCCGGCGAAGGCCTCTCGCTCGAGATGGAGAAGATCCTGAAGGCGCAGGCCGAGATGACCGGCAACAAGGAGATGTCCGGCATCAAGGCGGACAAGATCCTCGAGCTCAACGGCGAGCACAGCTTCTTCGCCGCGCTCAAGGCCGCCGTGGAGAACGAGGATAAGGAGAAGGTCGAAGATTACTCCAAGCTCCTCTACGACCAGGCCCTCATCATCGAGGGGATGCCGGTCGAGGATCCGGTGGCGTTCAGTAACAGGATTTGTAAACTGATGAAATAAGGGAAAACAGAAACAAAAAACGGACACTGTCCTCGGACTTGTGAACCTGCAGAAAAAGCAATAAAATACGGACACTGTCCTCGGACTTGTGAACCTGCAGAAAAAGCAATAAAATACGGACACTGTCCTCGGACTTGTGAAATTCAATCTCTGTCGCTCGGATGAACCGGCGGAGTTGCTCAAAGGCTTCGCCATCGCCAACTCCCAGCCGGTTCATTCTCGCTCCATCGTGAATTTCATCAAGTCCTGCGGGACGTGTCCTTTTTTTTTTGCTTTTTTCGTCAGGTCTATAAATCGCAGTTTATCAGATCCTCGAATGTCTCGCGCCTCACCGCCAAACGGTGCTGCCCGCCCGAGATCATCACGATCGGCGGCCGCGTCAGCCGGTTGTAGTTGGAGGCCATCGAGTAGTTGTAGGCGCCCGTCGACAGGACGGCGAGCAAGTCGCCGCGCTCCGGCTTCGCGATCCGGACGTCCTCCTGGATGCGGTCCCCGCTCTCGCAGCAGCGGCCGGCGACCGTGCACTCGAAGTCTGCCGGTTCGTTCATCTTATTTGCCACGCAGACCGTGTAGGCAGACTTGTACAGCGCGAAGCGCGGATTGTCCGTCATGCCGCCGTCCACCGTAATGTAGCTGCGGTAGCCTCTGATCGTCTTGACCTGGCCGATCTCGTAGAGGGTGATGCAGGCGTCGCCGACGATGCTGCGGCCCGGCTCCATCAGGATGCGCGGCATCGGGTAGCCGTACTTCGTGCAGCCTTCCCTAAGGTGCTCCGCGATCACGTGGATGTTGCCCTCGATGTCGACCGCCTCGTCGGCCTCCGTGTAGCGGATGCCGAACCCGCCGCCGATGTTGAACGTTCCCGCCGTAAAGCCGTATTTCTTCCGCATGTCGTCCGCGAACGCCAGCAGGATGTCCGCCTGATCGAAGAACGGGTCGCTCTCCAGGATCTGGGAGCCGATGTGGCTGTGGTATCCGAGGAGTTCCAGGTGCTCGCAGGCGAGCGCTTTCCCGACGAATTCCGCCGCCTGTCCGGTGTCGATCGGGATGCCGAACTGGCTGTCGACTCTGCCGGTGTTGATCGCCTCCAAGGTGTGCGGATCGAGCCCGACGGTGATGCGCAGGAGGATCTTCTGGCGGATCTGCTTTCGGCCGGCGATGTCGTTCAGCCGCTCCAGCTCGGCTTCATTGTCGACGACGAAGCAGCCGACGCCCTGCTCGAGCGCGTACGCGATGTCGGCGTCCGTCTTGTTGTCGCCGTGGAAATACAGCCGGTCCGCCGGGAACCCGGCGGCCAGCGCCGTGTAGATCTCCCCCGGAGAAACGACGTCCGCGCCCATCCCCTCGCTCTCGATGACCGGGTAGATGCCCTTGAAGCAGAGGGCTTTGCCGGCGTAGAGCGGCATGGAGTCCCCGCCGAAGCACTCCGCCATCGCGCCGGTGTAGCGGCGGATGTTCGCGCGGAGCTTGTCCTCATCCAGGATGTAGAGCGGCGTCCCGTAGATGCGGGCCAGTTCCGTGGTATCGAGGCCGCCGATGGTGAGGTGACCTTTTTCGTTGACGGCAAGGTTGTCGTGCAGCATGGTTTTCCCCTTACTTCAATAGATCGTTCATATTGTACATGCCGGCCGGCTTCCCCGCCAGGAAGCGGGCGGCGTCGACGGCTCCGTCTGCAAAGAGCGCGCGGTCGTGCGCCTCGTGGGTCAGCGTGATGGTCTGGTTGTTGGTGCCGAAGATGACCTCGTGCGTCCCGACGACGTTGCCGCGGCGGATCGCGTGGATGCCGATCTCGTCCGGCTCGCGCTTCGCGTGCCCGGCTCTGCCGACGTGGTCATGCAGGCCCGGGCGGCCGGCTCTGACGGCGTCCGCCAGCAGGATGGCCGTGCCGCTCGGCGCGTCGACCTTGCGGTTGTGGTGCGTCTCGACGATCTCGATATCGCAGCCGCCGAACTTCTCCGCGACTTCCTGAACGAGCTTCGCGAGGAGCGCGACGCCGACGGACATGTTGGCGGAACGGAAGACCGGGATCTGCTGCGAGGCGGCCTCGCTGGCGGCCAGCTCTTCCGGCGTCTGCCCGGTCGTGCAGACGACGACCGGAAGCTGACGCGCGACGCAGTACTCTACCAGCGCGTTCGTCCCGAGGTGATTCGAAAAATCGATCACCATATCCGCTTCCCCCGTGAAGTCGGAGAGGTTCCGGTACGTCCCGTCCGCGCCGGAAAAATCCACGCGCGCGGCGAGCTCCAGATCGTCCGCTTTCTCGATGATCCCGCACAGGATGCGGCCCATGTGGCCGGCTGCGCCGTTTACGATGATTTTCATGCTCTCTATACCTCCAGGCCCTGCGCGCGCATGGCGTTCAGCAGGCGCTCATAATTCTTCGGTTCCATCTCGAACAGCGGCGAGCGGATGATCGGGTCGCAGAAGCCCATGGCTGCCATGGCTGCCTTGACCGGGATCGGATTCACTTCGCAGAACAGCGAAGCGACGAGCTCGTTGTACTTGCACTGCAGCTCAGCGGCCCCGGCGACGTCTCCCGCAAAGAATCTGGTGCAGATCTCCCGGGTCTCCGCCGGGATGACATTGGACAGGACAGAGATGCAGCCCTTCGCGCCCATCGCCAGCAGCGGTACGATCTGGTCGTCGTTGCCGGAGTAGATGTCGAGCTTGTCACCGACTCTCGCGAAGGTATCGACGATTTTGGAGATGTTGCTGTTGGCCTCTTTGATTGCAGCGATGTGCTCGATCTGCGCGAGCTTCTCGTAGGTCGACGGCTCGATGTTGACGCCGGTCCTCGACGGAACGTTGTAGACGATGATCGGCACGGTGCTCGCCGCGGCGTACTCCCCGTACATGCGGACGAGTCCGTTCTGCGTCGCCTTGTTGTAGTACGGCGTCACGACGAGGCAGGCGTCCGCGCCGACTTCGCAGGCATAGCGGGTCAGCTGTGTCCCGTAGGCGGTGTCGTTGCTGCCGGTCCCGGCGATGACCGGGATCCTGCCGGCGGCTCTCTCGACCGCGAAGCGGATGCACTCCTTGTGCTCTTCGTCGGTCAACGTCGAGCCTTCGCCGGTCGTGCCGCAGGCGACGATCGCGTCGATCCCCTGCTCGATCTGCCAGTCGATCAGGCGTCCGTACTGTTCATAGTTGACGCCGTTCTCCGTCATCGGTGTGATGAGTGCGGTTGCGATTCCTTCAAAAATAGGGCTGTTCATGTGGTTTCCTCCTTCTTCTTCAAACAATTGGCATCAATTGAGACGAGACTGGGAACCACCGATGAACGGCCCTGATCCAGAATGCCCGGCCAGCCTCGCTGCGTGCCTGCCGGCACGGCCGGGAGGCATCCCCTCCGCACCGCAGCCGCCGGAACATCCTTTTTCAGTTGTTGCGATTCCATCGGTGCTTTTACGCAAGGTGCATGGTGTTCATGAAAAAAGCAGCCGATGCGGAATCAGCTGCTTGATAATCTCCACTCCCAAGCACCCCTGTTACACTGTTCACCCTTCCTAAACAGCACAAGCGTACCCAAGGCTTCTTATCAAGGATAGCTCTCCGCACATACATGCGACAGTCGAACAGATCTTATTCCATTCGCCCAGCGGACCTTCCATGCAGTTAAGGCCAACCTCGGCGCCCACGCCTTTCCGCGCCCCTGCTCTGCATCGCATCGGGGTACATACTGATCGTGCAGCGCGTCCTCTATCTCAACGCTAGTATCATACACTCATCCGGCGGATGTGTCAAGGGAGAACCAACAACTTTTTCATAAAAAAGCCCGTATTTCGGCGGATTTTTTGTTGAAACTGTCAAAAACGATATTTCGGAATCCCCTTCTCCTTGAATTGAACCGATCTTGTGATATACTGATAGTTAGATTTCACTGAAGGAGCATCACATCAATGACCGACCGCACAAAGGGGAATTTCGCACTGCTGATCGCCGCGCTCGTATGGGGCAGCGGGTTTATCGCGCAAAAGCTCGGCATGGCCTACATCGAGCCGTTCACGTTCAACGGCTCCAGACAGTTCATCGCGGGGATCGTTCTGATCCCGTACGCGCTGTGGGTCACGCGGAAGAGCGGCGCGTTCAGCCGCAGTCAGCATCGGGCGGAAGTCGTCGACAGGCGCCGCAGGCAGCTCCTCAAAGCCAGCCTCATCTGCGGTCTGCTCACCTATATCGCGACCAGCCTCCAGCAGATCGGCCTCGTCACGGTGTCCGCCGGCAAATCGGGCTTCATCACCGCGATCTATATCGTGCTGGTGCCGCTGGTCGGCCTCCTGTTCGGCGAACGCAGCAGCCTCAAGCTGTGGTTCTGCGTCTTCCTGGCGATGGCGGGCTTTGCCCTCATGAGCCTCCAACTGGACGGCTCGGGGATCACCGCCGGTGACCTGCTGACGCTGCTCAGCGCGTTCTTCTACGCTCTTCAGATCATCTCGATCAGCCACTTCGTCACGCGGAACAACGCCATCCAGCTCGCGACGCTGCAGATGCTGATCAGCGGTATCCTCGGCCTCATCACCATGGCGCTGTTTGAGAGCCCGGACAGGGTCTCCTACATGGCGAGCCTGGCGCCGCTGCTGTATTCGGCTCTGATCCCGACGGCCATCGGCTTCACGCTGCAGATCGTCGGGCAGCGGTACACGGATCCGACGGTCGCGTCGCTCATCATGAGCCTGGAGGCCGTCTTCGCGCTCCTCCTGGGCGCACTGTTCCTCCACGAGCGCATGATTCTTCGTGAGCAGCTCGGCTGCATCATCATCTTCGCGGCGACCATCCTGGCGCAGCTGCCGGGTGCCGACGAGCAGGAACGCTGAACCCCTGCTCTGAAAGGAGTCTGACATGAAACGATCTATCCGGATCCGCGCGGCGGATCCCGCCGGCAATATCACGATTTTTGTCCTGGACCGGGTCGACCGGTCAGAGTACGCGAAAATCGCGCAGGCGCTGCTCGCGCTTCCGGAGCTCCGAGGCGAGCAGGTCGGCTTTGTGACCGGCCCAAGCAGCATGGAGATGTGCGGGCTGGAATTTTGCGGGAACGCTTCCCGCTCCTTTGCGCTGATGGTCGCGGAGGAACAGATGAAGTCCGCCGCAGGAGGAACACAGGTCCAGGGCCCTTGCAAAATCGTCGTCGACGTCAGCGGTTCGGACGAACCGCTGGAGGTGGAGGTCCGGCCTGAAACTGCCTATACGAAAATCCGGATGCCGCTGCACCGCCAGATCCTGACGCTGCCGGACCTGCCGGGCAAGCTGATCGACTTCGGCGGGATCGCGCACCTGGTCACGGAGGGGATCCCGGCTTCGGATGAATTCTTCGAGACCGCGAAGAAGCGGATCGAAGACGCGCTGGATCCGCCGGCGCTCGGCGTGATGTTCTGCGACGGCACGAAGATGACACCAATCGTCTACGTGCGGGATGTCGACACCGTCTACTATGAGGGAAGCTGCGGCTCCGGCACGACTGCCTACGGGATCGCGCACGCGACGGGCAACCCGAACGGGACCTACAGCTTTCCGGTCGAACAGCCGGCCGGCTCCCTGATCACGACGGTGGAAGTCCGGGATGGCGAAGTCACCGCCGTCTGGATCGAAGGCCCGGTCGGGCTGTCCGATCCGGTCACCGTAACGCTGGAGCTTCCGGATCTCCCGGAAACAGAGCGCCCGGAGCGGTTTCCGGGCGGATTCCCGGACCTGGAGGAGTTCCGGGAGATGGTTTCCGCGGAACTCGATGAACTCCCGGAGTTCTTCTTTAAAGATCTTTCCGGCGGCGTGCTCGTCGAGGACGTGGTCGCGTATTCGCAGTACGCGAAGCAAAAGGATCTCTATACGCTGGGCAACTACTCCGTCTCCCCGCTGGGGCGGCAGATCCGCATCTTTTACGGCTCGTTCCGAAACTCGTTCAACGGATACGGCCGGACCGCTCTGCAGGCCCGCATCCGGGAAGTCGTCCGCCACGAATTCCGGCACCATCTGGAATTCCTGGGCGGCGTCCACGGGAAGGATTCCCTGGAGGAAGAAGACCGCCGCAAAATCCGCGAATATCTGCGTCAGAAGTGAGCCCGCAGGTTCATCGGAATGACGATTCTGCTTTGCAGGAATTACACAAAATAACCACATTCCGGCGCTATAATGCTGAATGTTGGGAGGATAGGTAATCATGGAAGAAAATAAAGATACAGTTTCGTTCAGCCCGGATGAACTCGAATCGGCTGAACTCAAGAGCAGCGAAGATTTTCTCACGGAGCTGATCGAAGGGCTCCGAGCCCGGGAAACACAGGCCGGGACACTGGAGGCCGAAGCGGAGCTGGTTTCGGAATCCGATCTGGTGATCCCGGAGGAAGCCCCGGCCGCAGAAGAAGTCCTCGAGGCATCAGCAGCTCCGGCTGCAGAAGAAATTCCCGATGTTCCGGAAGCGCCGGCTGCAGAAACTTCTGAAGCCCCGGAAGCGCCGGTGCAGGAAACCGCTGAAATGGCAGAAGTCGTGACGGCAGAGCCGGAACCTCCGGTGCAGCAGGAAGCTCCGGTGCAGGAAGAGCCGACGGTCCCGAAAGCCGCGGAGGCCCCGGAAGTGCCGGTGCAGGAGACCGCGAAAGCGGCCGTCAGCTACGGGCTCAGCCATTCGGACTACAGCCAGTATGAACAATACCGTTCCGGCGCCTCTGAAGCCGGACGGACGGGCCGCAGCAGCGGCTACAACTACAGCAGCGGAACCGTTTCCGGCAACCGCTCCGCGTACTCCGGCGCATCCGGCAGCAGGAGCTCCGAAGGCGGCAGTGTTCAGAAACAGGATCTCAAGAGATATGTGACCAAGAAAGGCCTGGCGATCGCCATGGTCTTCACCATGCTCGTCAGTTCCGCAATCGGCGCCGCTGTCGGCGTGCTCGCGGCGAGACAGACCGCGGCGGAAAACGCCTCCGCGATGCAGCAGCTCTCGCAGTCGCAGCAGATGCTTGAAGCCGCGACGGGCAGCAACAAGACGATCGAGGAGATCGTCAAGGAGAATGAGGACTCCGTCGTCGAGATCAACACCCTGGTGACGACCATGAGCATGTGGGGCAGCACGGAGGGCGAAGCTGCCGGCTCCGGCGTCATCGTCCGGGAGAACGGCTACATCGTGACCAACAACCACGTGATCGAAGGCGCGCACGCCATCACGGTCACCCTGCACAACGGCGAGGAGTACTCCGCGCAGATCGTCGGCACGGATCAGCAGAACGATCTGGCCGTCCTCAAGATTGACGGAGACGATTTTGACGCGGTCACCTTCGGCAACAGCGATGAACTTTCCGTCGGCGACCTGACCGTCGCGATCGGCAACCCGCTCGGTCAGCTCGGCGGGACCGCCACTTCCGGCATCATCAGCGCGCTGGACCGCAAGCTCGAGCTGGACGGCAGGGAACTCAACCTGCTTCAGACAGACTCCGCGATCAACCCGGGCAACTCCGGCGGCGGACTCTTCAACGATAACGGCGAGCTCATCGGTATCGTCGTGGCGAAGAGCTCCGGTACCGGCATCGAAGGGCTGGGCTTCGCGATCCCGATCAACACCGCGGCACCGATCATCGACGATCTCATCGAGAACGGCAAGATCTCCAACCGCCCGGCAGCCGGGATCAAGATCTACGAGGTCTCCGAGGACCGCACCGAGTACTACGGCAAGGAAAAGCCGGGAATCTACATCGGCGAGGTCAACGGTACGAACGCTAAGAAGGCCGGCCTCCGCGAAGATGACCGCATCGTCGCCTTTGAGGGCGTGGAAGTTGAAAGCTCCTCCGCGGTCGTCGCCGCGATCCAGGAGCACAAGATCGGCGATGAAGTCACCTTCACCGTCGAACGGGACGGCGAACTCCTCGACATCACCTTCGCGCTCGAGAATTCGGCAAACTTCTCGTAATACAACGCTTCTGTCCCGGGATCCTCTGGGAGATCCCGGGTATTTTTATGCGCGGAATCTTCCCCTGTGCCCTGTTATCTGATAGAATTGTACTGCTGCAAAGAGGGAGGGCGCTCATGATATACTGTGACTGCATCATCATCGGCGCCGGCGCGTCCGGCCTCCTCGCGGCGTCTCTGATGGAGGCGCCGGCCTCTTTTCGCGGCCTGATCCTTGAAGCCACCGGCCGGCCGGGCACCAAGCTGCTCCTCACCGGCGGCGGTCACTGCAACTACACGCACGCCGGTTCCGTCAAGGACTTCGTCTCACGCTACGGGGACAGTGGCCGCAAGATCCGGACGCTGCTCTACCGGTACAATAATCAGGCGTTCCGGGACTTCCTGGAAGCGCACGGCATCCCTTCCGTCACGCAGGAGGACGGGCGCGTCTTCCCTGCTTCGATGCGGGCATCCGACATCCGGGATCTGCTTTTGGACCTGGCAAGCGGAAACGGCTTTCAGATCCGGACGGATGCGCGGGTCACCAGGCTGCAGCCGTCGGACGGTGGACGCGGCTATTCGCTCCGGACCGCGGATGGCGAAGCCTTCACCGCCCCGCGCGTGATCGTCGCCACCGGCGGGTGCTCCTACCCCGGGACCGGCTCGGACGGAGGGATGTTTGACGTTCTGCGCAGGGACCTCGGGCTGGCGGTCACCCCGCTCCTGCCCGGCCTGCTGCCCGTGGAGGTGGCGGAATATCCGTACGCGGAGCTCGCGGGAATCACGCTCCCGGACTGCGAAGTCGCGCGGGAGATCGCAGGCGCGAAGACCGTCCGTCAGATCGGCCCTGTGCTGCTGACGCACCGCGGTTTCTCGGGTCCGCCCATCCTGAATCTGTCGCGGTCGGTCCGCGAAGAGGCGATCCTGAAAATCAACTACCTGTACCCGAAGCGCCGCGAGGAGGTGCTCGAAGAACTCCAGCGCACCCTGAACCGGCCCGGGACCGCCCCACTGACCGCGCTGGCAGGGCTGTACCCATTGCCGAAACGGTTCCTGCAGGAGCTTCTACGGCAGTCCGGGGCGACCGTTTCCGCCAAGAGGCTGGCTTCTCTGCTGACGGAAGATCGTTTTACCGTCCGGCCGGGCACGGACTGGCAGCAGGCGATGGTGACCTGCGGCGGCGTCTCGCTGGAGGAGGTCGACCTCAGGACGCTGGAGTGCCTCCGGTATCCGGGGCTCTTCATCATCGGCGAGGCGCTGGACGTGGACGGCGACACCGGCGGATACAACCTGCAGTTCGCCTTTTCGTCGTCGGCGGCGTGCGTGAACAAGAGCTGAACCGGCCCGCCCGGCTTTCGAACATCTGTTTGATTTTTGCCCCGGGATATGATATACTACAGGCTGCAACAGGAGGACCGTATGCCTGCATTTAAAGTACATTCGGATTTTGACCTGACCGGCGACCAGCCGCAGGCGGTATCGGACATCGTGGACAGCATCCTCGCGGGGAACCGCCACCAGACGCTGATGGGCGTGACGGGTTCCGGCAAGACGTTTACGATGGCTAAAATCATCGAGCAGGTGCAGAAGCCAACGCTGATCATCTCGCACAACAAGACGCTGGCAGCGCAGCTGCACGGTGAATTCAAGGAGTTTTTCCCGGACAACCGGGTCGAATACTTCGTCAGCTACTATGATTATTACCAGCCGGAGGCCTACGTGCCTTCGACGGACACCTATATCGAAAAGGATTCCGACATCAACGACGAGAT